>CAZGPO010000017.1:0-19775 GCA_964527745.1 uncultured Dechloromonas sp. | reverse complement strand
GAAACGAGATTATGAAGAACTATCTATATACCGTCAAGTACTTCATAACCGTTTTTACTTTATTTCAGTCTTCGCCAACTGCCGGGAAAGCCGGCTGCTGCAGAAGAGGTGCGCATTATATAGATCAAACCGTCACGGTCAACTCTGTTTTCGAACTAATTTTCAGCGACCGTATTAGCCAAGCGTCACCCTGGCGAACTTGCGCTTGCCGACCTGAAGAATGACCGTTTCCCCGACAGCAATCACTGTCGCCTTGTCCGTCACCTTTTCGCCGTTGGCACGCACCGCCCCCTGTTCGATCATGCGCAGTGACTCCGATGTGCTGGCCGTCAAACCAGTTTGCTTGAGGATTTGCACAAGGGCGAGAGGCACATCGGCCAGCAGCGCCACCTCCGGCATGTCGTCGGGAAGCACACCCTGGCGGAAGCGCGCCTCGAATTCGGCCAAAGCCTCCTCTGCAGCAACATGGGTATGAAAACGGGCAACAAGTTCCTGAGCCAACAAGACTTTGACATCTCTCGGGTTGCGCCCCGCAAGGACCGACGCCTTGAGTTGGCGAATCTCGGCAATATCGCGGAACGAAAGCAAGTCGAAATAGCGCCACATCAACTCATCGGAAACCGACATAACCTTGCCGAAAATTTCCCGTGGCGCCTCATTGATCCCAATATAGTTTCCCAGAGATTTCGACATCTTGTTGACGCCATCCAACCCCTCAAGCAAAGGCATCGTGAGGACACACTGGGGAGGCTGTCCGTAGTGTTTCTGAAGTTCGCGCCCGACCAGCAGATTGAATTTCTGATCGGTTCCACCAAGTTCCACATCAGCACGCATGGCGACCGAGTCGTAGCCCTGGCACAAAGGGTAGAGGAATTCGTGGATGGCGATCGGCAAACCGCTCGCATAGCGCTTGGCGAAATCATCGCGTTCGAGCATGCGTGCCACGGTGTGCTGCGCTGCCAGTTTTATCATGCCGGCCGCGCCGAGATTATCGGACCACGCGGTATTGACACATACCTCGGTCTTTTCCGGGTCGGGAATCTTGAAGACCTGCTCCTTATAGGTCTTCGCGTTTTCGAGAATCTGCTCTCGGGACAACGGCGGACGCGTCGCATTTTTGCCGGTTGGATCACCAATCAGTCCGGTAAAGTCGCCGATCAGGAACAGGATATGGTGCCCCAAATCCTGGAAGTGCCGCAGCTTGTTGATCAGGACGGTATGTCCGAGGTGAAGGTCGGGCGCAGTGGGATCGAAGCCAGCCTTGATCCGCAACGGGCGTCCGCTTTTCAATCGCTCGATCAGTTCGGATTCGATCAGGAGTTCGTCGCACCCACGCTTGATAATCTGCAAACTGCTTTCAACATCAACCATCAATCAACCCCTGAACCTGCTTCGCGAAATCCGGGAAGCCTTCTAGGCTTTCCGAGCCAGAACCAAGTCATCATTTCAACAGAAAGGGCAGGATTTTAGCCCACCCCCAAGCACGAGCACCATTCCCCGAACAGAGAACATCAGTTCGGAACGAGTCAACGAAAAAGGGCGGCCGTAGCCGCCCCTAAAAAAACATGTCGAATCAGGCCGAAAAAGACGAGCCACAACCACAGGTCGACGTCGCATTCGGATTCCGGATGACGAACTGCGAACCTTCAAGGCCTTCCGAGTAGTCGATCTCTGCACCAACGAGGTACTGGTAACTCATCGGATCGATCAGCAACGTGACCCCATTTTTTTCGAGTGTCGCGTCATCTTCATTGACTTCCTCATCAAAAGTGAAGCCATACTGGAAACCGGAGCAACCACCACCCGTGACAAAAACACGCAGTTTGAGCCCGGGGTTGCCTTCTTCCTCGATCAATTCCTTGACCTTGCTAGCGGCACTATCGGTAAATATGAGGGGTGAAACCATTTCGGTTACAGCATTCATTTGATGAGCTCCTTAAAAAGTCGTCACAGATTATGCGAGCCAATGAGGCTGCGGTCAATCAGATTAGTTTGATGCAGCGAGCTTTAGTTCCGCCGATTTACCGGCAGGGTGCAGAAGTCGGCCTTCGATGACCGCCCCTTGATGCATTTCTATTAACTCATAATTAACGTCACCGACGACCTTGGCCCGCGACTGCATTTCCAGCATCTCGGTTACCGTCACCTGACCGACAACCGTGCCGTTGGAAACCAAATGCGCTACCGACACCGCTCCTTCTATCCGCGCCTGCTCACTCAAAACCAGCATCGACGAACTCGCCCCCTCGGCGGCCTCGACATTGCCTTTGACCTCGCCGTCGATTCGCAAGCCCCCAGTAAATCGAATATTGCCCTCAACCAGAGTACCCACGCCGATCAGACTGTCGATTCGTCCCTGTGGCTTGCCATCGTCTCTCTTCCCGAACATGTGCCTCTCCTAAAGTTTCGCCATGCGCTTGGTTTTAAGTGTATCACCCTGAAAAATCCTGGCCTCGACGGACTCAAGGGCAGCGCCCGGCGGTATGTCGAAGCCAGCCTCCTTGCGCAGCACATTTCTTACCTCAATCTCGAAGGCCGCCGTTTTCTCCCCCTTGGCCGGCAGCAGCAATTCCTGACGTTTCCCTGCAAGCGAAAAAATGACCAATATTTGCAGTCGACCGCGGAATTTGGGCGTTTGTTTTCCAGACTGGAATGCCAAATGGAGATCGTAGCGGAAACGCTGCGATCCATCCGGTGCAACCCGAAAACTCTCGATACGGACTGCACCATCGTTACCCGCAGAGGGAACCAGCCGCTCGAAGAGCCGGATGTCCTCCTTCAGGGCCATATTCTCGGCTTCCAGCTCACTGATACGATGGGTCAGTTGCTCCTGGGTCGAGCGTTCCATCTCGACAGCGCTTTGCGCCGTGCCGGCAGTCGACCGTAATTTCAACAACTCACCATTGAGATCTCGGATCTGAATACGCAGCGCGTCGAGTTCACGTGCCATGCCGCCCGCTTCGCCGCGCTGAACGAAGAACCAGATGAGCATCAGTAGCAGCAGCAAGACAATGGACGCCGCCGCTACGTACCATGGCCACGACAGATGGGTTCGTACGACAACCCGCGGCGCCGTAATTCCAAAACGGCGCCTGAATTTATTGATTCTCAGGGTGACAGCGGGAGTTGGCATAGGCCCATTGTTTCATCCTGGCCAAACATCAGGTTCATGTTCTGCACCGCCTGACCGGCAGCACCCTTCACCAGGTTGTCGATTACCGACAGGATCACCAGCGTATCGCCCCCTTGCGGCCGATGCACGGCTATCCGGCAGATATTGGCGGAACGAACCGAGCGGGTTTCAGGATGCGATTTTTCGGGAAGCACATCGACGAACGGCTCGTCGGCATAAGCACGTTCGAACAAGCTCTGGAAATCAGCCTCGGACTTGATTCGCGCGTAAAGCGTTGCATGAATGCCACGGATTATCGGTGTCAAATGCGGTACGAAGGTCAGTCCGACGCTGCTCCCCGACATCAGGCCCAACCCCTGACGAATCTCGGGCAAATGCCGGTGCCCCGACACCCCGTAGGCCTTGAAGTTATCGGAGGACTCGGCGAACATGATATGAGTTTCAGCCTTGCGGCCAGCACCGGAGACGCCCGATTTGGCATCGGCAACCAGCGACCCTGTTTCCACCAACCCGCTCTTGATCAAAGGCATGAATCCCAGCTGAACGGCAGTCGGATAGCACCCAGGGTTTGCTACCAAGTAGGCCGAGCGGATTTTCTCGCGATTTATCTCTGGCAGTCCATAGACCGCCTTTTCCACCCAGTCAGGGCAGGCATGGGTCATGCCGTACCACTTTTCCCACTCGGCGATATCCTTGATCCGGAAATCAGCCGCCAGATCAATTACCTTAACCCCTGCGTAAAGCAGAACCGGCGCCTGCTGCATGGCGATCCCGTTCGGCGTTGCAAAAAATACGACGTCGCAGGCAGACAGGTTCGCTTGTGCCGGATCTTCGAACTTGAGGGCAACACGCCCGCGCAAACTCGGAAACATCGCCGATACGTCCGTTCCGGCATCACCTCGCGAGGTAATGGCGACAATCTCAGCTTGCGGATGCTGAGCCAGCAAACGCAACAGTTCGACACCTGTATACCCGGTGCCACCAACAATACCGATCTTGATCATCTAAAAAATCTCCAAATCGAGGGTAGATAGTACTCCGCGCCGGAAAAACAAAAAAGCCGCCAAACCGGCGGCTTCCTTGTGTCATCAAGCGAATTAACGCTTGGAGAATTGCTTGCGGCGACGGGCCTTGTGGAAACCGACCTTCTTGCGTTCCACTTCACGCGCATCACGCGTGACAAAGCCAGCCTTGGACAACGCCGGCTTCAGTGCTGCATCATATTCGATCAATGCGCGGGTGATTCCATGACGGACCGCACCAGCCTGCCCGGATTCACCGCCACCGGCCACATTGACCTTGATGTCGAACCCCTGCAGTTGCTCGACCAGTTCGAGCGGCTGGCGAACAATCATGCGACCCGTTTCACGGGAGAAAAACTGATCGATCGGCTTGCCATTGACGACGATAGCGCCCGTACCACGCTTCATGAATACGCGAGCAACTGCGCTCTTGCGCCGACCCGTACCGTAAAAATAACTTTCAGCCATAACGACCCCTTAAATTTCCAGCGCCTTGGGCTGCTGGGCTGTGTGAGGATGCTGGGCACCAGCGTAGCATTTCAGCTTCTTGAGCATGGCGTAACCTAGCGGCCCTTTCGGCAACATGCCTTTAACGGCTGTTTCCAGGGCTCGACCCGGGAAACGTTCCTGCATCTTCTTGAAATTTGTTTCGGAAATACCGCCGGGGTAACCGGAGTGGCGGTAGTACTTCTTGTCTTCGGCCTTGTTGCCTGTAACAACCAGACGCTCGACATTGGTCACGACGATGAAATCGCCAGTATCGACGTGCGGTGTATAAATCGCCTTGTGCTTGCCACGCAGGCGGCTGGCAATTTCGGTGGCGAGGCGACCGAGTACCTTGTCTGTGGCGTCAACCACAAACCACTCGCGCTTCACCTCATGTGGCTTGGCGGAAAACGTTTTCATGTATGTGCCGTCCTGAAAAATTGGGCGCAGATTGCGGAAAGCCGCAGATTTTAGTCGACTTTCCTGGATAGTGTCAAACGAAAAACAATTCGAAACGACCCTGCAGGCAAAAAAAACGCGGCTCAGCGAGCCGCGTAAAATCCACACCAAAGGAGGAGGGTGGAGGAGACATCCTGAACCAGAGCAATCAAACACCGCCTGATGTCTCTTGTCCGTACGCTTCGCATTATGGGCAATCCGACGATTTCCAGCAAGCACTTTTCTTGCGTTGCAGCATTTTTATTTTTATAATTGGATAAATTTTATTTAATTTATTTAACTAGTTGTTATTAAAGCAGAATTAAATTTATTAATAGTAAAATATCACTATGTTTAAGTGAAATATGGCGCCATTCTCCAGATCATATATTTACAATATTGCTGCATTGCAACATTAAATGCTTTCCCAGCCCTGTCACGACAAAGTCCGTTAGAATCAGGCCGCTACAAACTGGAGACACAAATGGAATGCACCGTAAGATGGATGGGAAGCGACGCCGGCATGTCGTTCGTTGCCGAGAGCGGTAGCGGGCACGCCATAGTCATGGATGGGTCTGCCGATGCCGGTGGACGCAATCTGGGGCCACGGCCGATGGAAATGGTGCTTGCGGGAACTGGCGGGTGTACAGCCTTCGATGTCGTGCTGATTCTGAAAAGAGGACGCCATGCGGTGAGCGGATGTGAAGTCCAGCTGACTGCCGAACGCGCCGATATCGACCCCAAGGTCTTCACGCACATCCACTTTCACTTCAAGGTCAAGGGCCGCCAACTCAAGCCGGAAGCGGTCGCCAGAGCAATCGAGCTATCGAAGGAAAAGTATTGTTCGGCGTCGATCATGATCGGCAAGACCGCCACGATCACGCACGATTTCGAAATCATCGAGGAAAACTGATTCCGCCAACCGCCAGTCGGAAACTTCAGACCCGATAGGCGGTTCCGGTCATTATCCCTGCGGCGAGTTTCATCGCCTTCTTGACCGCCTCCGGCAGCTCTTCGGCACCGAGGCGTACCGCAGTCTCGGCGTGTCCGATCTCATCGATGCGCATTTGCTCGACGATTTCCCTTGAACGCAGATCCTGCTCGGGTAACTGGAGCCAGTGCCAACCAAGGTGTGCCTCGACCTGGCGCTCGGTCTCGGCAAGAAACCCGAGATTCCACTTGTCGCCCAGGCGTCCGGCAATCAGCCCCATCGACAATGCGCCTGCATACCAGACCGGATTCAGCAGGCTCTTGCGCCCGCCCAATTCGGCGATGCGCTGCTCGGTCCACGCCAAGTGCTCCGTCTCTTCGTCGGCAGCGCCACGCAAGGCTTCACGCAGCGCCGGATCGCGCGAGGTCAGCGCCTGTCCCTGGTAGAGCGCCTGAGCACAAACTTCACCGACATGATTGACACGCATCAGACCACAGGCATGCGCCCGTTCCTGCTCGCTCATTTCCGCCTCAGGCTGCGTCGAGCCCGGTTTCGGGCGCTGACTGTGCGCCGGAGAAAACACGGTGCGCAAGGCGCGGTCGAATTCGAGAATGAGTTGTTCGGCTGACATGTTCAGTTCACCACCACCGGTTGTCGCGATACGGGCCTCGGCGGAAAGCATCGCGCACGTGGTCGACGCTGAGCGTAACAACCCCGCCGGGGCAGAAATAATCGATGAAAAGTGTAAAATGATGGCGATTCGCCGGGACGTCGCGTATGGCCCGCCAATTTTCATTGCGCGACTTTGACCAGGTTCCATCGGGTCTGCCAAAGGCGTAGTCACGATACTCCCTAGTCTCGCAGCGTATACCCTCGAAACTGACGTTGCGAGCCCCACCGGCAGACTGGACGACAAGCACATAACGAACCACGCCGTCCGATCCAACGCTGATCGACGTACCATCGACGAAGAAATCGTTGTTGGTTGCCGCACTGACATAAAAAGGGAGCAAGTTCTCCGCCAGCGGCGCCGGAGGAAGGACGACAGCTTTCTCCTGCCATCGCCTGAGATCACTACCCTCTTCTTCATCGTCTTCGGAAAAGGCCGGCGGTACGAAAAGGAAACCCAGCAAGATGATCGCAACTAGGGAACGCAACACGTAGAAATCTTTATGAAGCAAGTCTATTCCTCAAGTGTTCCGCCGCTCAGCACGTTCGAGCCACCATGCCGCAAGCGGTTGCGCCGGTCGAGATCAATGAAGCGCACCAGTTCGCTCAGTGCCTGTTCGTAGACGCCGCGTTTGAATTCGATCACCGAATCGAGCGGAACCCAGAAATCGTTCCAGCGCCAGGCATCGAATTCCGGCTTGCTGGTCGCCCGCAGCGAAACATCATTGTCCCGCCCCACCAGGCGCAAGAGAAACCAGATCTGTTTCTGCCCCCGGTACGACCCGCGCCACTCGCGTTTTATCCAGTGTGTCGGCACTTCATAACGCAGCCATCCCTTGGTCCGCCCGAGGATGCGCACATGCTCGGGCTGCAGCCCGACCTCCTCATGAAGCTCCCGGTACATGGCCTGCTCGGGCGATTCGCCACGCTTGATGCCACCTTGCGGAAACTGCCAGGAGTGTTCACGTATGCGCTTGCCCCAAAAGACCTCGTTCTTGGCGTTACAAAGAATAATGCCGACGTTCGGGCGATAGCCTTCACGATCGAGCATAACAATCCTGCAAAATTAATAAAGTTGCCCAATTCTTTCACAAACACAGCCTGCATGCAAAGCTGGCGCTGCGTGTAAAATCATTGTTTTGCAACGTATTCAAGAGCATCTCATGCGCACTTCGCAATTCTTTTTCACGACCTTGAAGGAAGCCCCGAGCGACGCCGAAGTCGTCAGCCAGAAACTGATGCTGCGCGCCGGCTACATCAAACGCGCGGCAGCGGGCATTTACACATGGATGCCGCTTGGCTTGCGCGTGCTGCGCAAGGTTGAAAACATTGTGCGCGACGAGATGGACAAGGCGGGCGCGCTGGAACTCCTGATGCCGGCGGTGCAACCCGCCGAACTGTGGCAGGAATCAGGGCGCTGGGAACAGTACGGTCCAGAACTGTTGCGCTTCAAGGACCGCCATCAGCGCGAATTTGTCATCGGACCGACGCACGAAGAGGTCATCACCGACGCCGTACGCCGTGACGTCAAAAGCTACCGCCAGTTGCCGATTCACCTTTACCAAATCCAGACCAAGTTCCGCGACGAGATCCGCCCCCGCTTCGGCGTCATGCGCGGGCGTGAATTTCTGATGAAGGACGGTTACTCCTTCCATGCCTCGTTCGCCGACCTGCAGCGCGAATACCGCAACATGTACGACACCTACAGCCGCATTTTCACTCGGCTGGGCCTGAAGTTCCGCGCCGTGGCCGCCGATACCGGTTCGATCGGCGGCACCGGCTCGCATGAATTCCATGTTCTCGCCGATTCCGGAGAGGACGACATCGCTTACTGCCCGGATTCGGATTACGCGGCCAACGTCGAACTGGCTGAGGCGCTAGCCCCGAATACGCCGCGCGCTGAGGCGACGCAAGTTCTGACCAAAATTGCCACACCGGGCAAGATGGCTTGCGCCGATGTAGCCGAATTCCTCGCGCTCGAACTCAACAGGATCGTCAAGGCCATCGCGGTGGTCAGCGAGAAGACCGAAGGCGGCAAGGTTTTTGCGCTATTGCTGCTGCGTGGAGATCACGAACTCAATGAAATCAAGGCCAGCAAGATTGTTGGCTTGGCGCCCTTCCGTTTTGCCACGGAAAGCGAAGTCGAGGAACATCTGGACTGCAAGCCCGGTTATATCGGACCTGTTGCGGTCGACGGCGAAAAAGTAGCCATTTTTGCTGACCGCAGCGTCGCCGCCATGAGCGATTTCGTCTGTGGCGCCAACGAAGCCGGATTCCACCTGACCGGCGTCAATTTCGGCCGCGACCTGCCTGAGCCGCAAATCGCCGATATCCGCAATGTAGTTGCGGGAGATCCGTCGCCAGATGGTAAAGGCGTGCTGGACATCCTGCGCGGCATTGAAGTCGGCCATATCTTCCAGTTGCGCCAGAAATACGCCGCGGCCCTAAATTGCGCCTATCTCGACGAGGGCGGCAAGAGCCAGATCATGGAAATGGGCTGCTACGGGATCGGTGTGTCGCGTATCGTCGGCGCTGCCATCGAGCAGGGCAATGACGCCAAGGGCATCGTACTGCCCGCCGCCATCGCCCCTTTCGCCGTCTGTATCGTACCCATGGGTTACCACAAGAGCGAAGCGGTCAAATTGGCCGCCGACGGACTGTATGTCGATCTCAAAAAAACCGGCATCGATGTCCTGCTCGATGACCGCAACGAGCGCCCCGGCGTCATGTTCGCGGACATGGAACTGATCGGCATTCCGCACCGGATCGTCATCGGCGAGCGCGGGCTGAACGAAGGCAAGCTAGAATACAAGAGTCGCCTTGATGCCGAACCGATATTGGTTGACCAAGGCGGCGTTCTCGACCTGATCACGGAGAAGCTGTGCGCTGGCTGATTGCCACAATTCTTTCGCTGAGCGCGTCGGCGGCATTTGCTGGCGCCCAGATTTATGAACCGCTCTCGGCGAGCGTGCGGGCGGCTTTGCACAAGAGCGTTTCCGATGTCCGCCCGTCGTCATCTTCGTTCGATAACCCGATGGATGCGGTCGAGTGGCTGGCCGAGATGTCGCCGCGGCTTGAAATGCGGATTCCCAACCGCGATTACCGCATGGATCTGTTGCGCAGCGTCCATTACGAAGCCAAGCGCGCCGGACTCGACCCGCAACTGGTGCTCGGCTTGATGCAGGTCGAATCGGGATTCCGGAAATACGCGGTATCGTCGGCCGGCGCCCGCGGCTACATGCAGGTCATGCCGTTCTGGGTCAAACTGATCGGCCGGTCGGATGACAAACTGTTCGACCTGCGCACCAATCTGCGCTACGGCTGCACCATCCTCCGGCATTACCTGGATATCGAGAAAGGCGACCTCTACCGTGCCCTCGGCCGCTACAACGGCAGCCTCGGCAAGGCCGAATATCCGAACATGGTTCGCGCCGCCTGGCAGAAGCAATGGAACTACCAGAAGCCGCCGGCGCGGCTCGCCCAAGCCAGTCCCTGATCAGCGCCCGATGCCGGGCAGCATGCCCTTCATGCCGCGCATGAGCTTGCCCATGCCGCCCTTGGACATCATCTTCATCATCTTCTGCGACTGCTCGAACTGGCTGAGCAGGCGGTTAACTTCCTGCACCTGAACCCCGGCGCCCAGCGCGATGCGGCGCTTGCGGCTGGCCTTGATGATTTCCGGCTTGGCGCGCTCGGCCGGCGTCATCGAATTGATGATGCCCTCGACCCGACCGACCATCTTGTTCTCGGCACCGGCCGGCAACTGGCCGGCAGCCTGGGCGATCTGCGCCGGCATCTTGTCCATTAGCGCCGAAAGACCGCCCATGTTGCGCATCTGGGCGATCTGCTCCTTGAAGTCGTTGAGGTCGAAGCCCTTGCCGGATTTCAGCTTCTTGGCGAAAGCGACCGCCTTGTCCTCGTCGAGCCCTTTTTTGGCCTCCTCGATCAGCGACAGGACGTCGCCCATGCCGAGAATCCGCGACGCCATCCGCTCCGGATGGAAAGCCTCCAGCCCCGTCAGCTTCTCGCCGACCCCGGAAAACTTGATCGGTTTACCCGTAATGTGGCGCACCGACAACGCCGCGCCGCCGCGCGCATCGCCGTCCAGTTTGGTCAGCACGACGCCGGTCAGCGGCAGCGCTTCGCTGAAGGCCTTGGCGGTATTGACCGCATCCTGGCCGAGCATCGCGTCGACGACGAACAGCGTTTCGATCGGATTCAGCGCCGCATGCAGGCGCTTGATTTCGGCCATCATTTCTTCGTCGACCGCAAGGCGGCCGGCGGTGTCGACCAGCAACACATCAAAATAATGGCGTTTTGCCCAGTCGACTGCAGCGATTGCGATTGCTTCCGGCTTCTCGCCCACCGTGGACGGGAAGAACTCGACGCCGGCCTGGCCGGCAACAAATTTGAGCTGATCGATGGCCGCCGGACGATAAACGTCGCAGGAAACCACCAGTACCTTCTTCTTGTGATTTTCCTTGAGAAACTTCCCCAGTTTGCCGACCGTCGTCGTCTTGCCGGCCCCCTGCAAACCCGCCATCAGCACGATGGCCGGCGGCTGGGTATTGAAATTGATGCCTTCGTGGGCGTCGCCCATGATCCGGGTGAGTTCGCGGTGAACGACACCGACCAGCGCCTGGCCGGGACTCAGCGAACCGATGACCTCTTCGCCGACCGCCTTTTCCTTGACTGCAGCGATGAAATCCTTGATCACCGGTAGCGCGACATCCGCCTCGAGCAGCGCCATGCGCACTTCGCGCAAGGCGTCGGTGATGTTGGATTCGGTCAGGCGCGCTTCGCCCTTGAGCGTCTTCATGACGCGGGCAAGGCGATTGGTCAGGTTATCGAGCATGGCAGATTGGCTTCTAGTAGAATTCGCGAATGGCCGACATTGTAATTCAGCTTCTGCCCCACATCCTCGCTGCCCTGTTCTATGGCGCGCTCGGCTTCCATTTCTGGAACACCCGCTGGCGCGAGCGGGACGGCCAATGTCTCGCCTGCCCCATGCAAACCTGGGAGCGCGTGGCGATTGCCGTCACCATGGCGATTCATGCCTTCGGCCTTTATAACGCGCTATTCACCGAAGCCGGCATGCGCTTTTCGTTCAGCTTCGCGCTGTCGCTGATGATGTGGCTGGCCGTCCTGATTTACTGGCTGGAAAGTTTCATGACCCGCATGGAAGGCATGCAGCCGATGGTCCTGCCGCTGGCGGCGATCTGTGCCTTGCTACCGGTCATTTTTCCGCAGGTGCATGTCATCGCCCACGCCAGCGCCACCGGATTCAAGCTGCACTTTCTTGCCGCCATGCTGGCCTACAGCCTGCTTACGCTATCCGCACTGCACGCGATTTTCATGGGGTTCAGCGAAAACGCCCTGCACAAGCGCCAGATGAGGCGCAGCCTAGCCAGCCTGCCGCCATTGCTGACCATGGAATCCTTGCTCTTCCGCATGCTGTTGCTCGGCTTCATCTTGCTGACCATGACGGTCGGCAGCGGCCTCCTGTTTTCCGAGGAGCTTTTCGGCAAGCCTTTGTCGCTGGATCACAAAACCCTGTTCGCCTTTGCTTCGTGGGGCATATTCGCGACCCTGCTGGTCGGCCGCCACGCCTGGGGCTGGCGGGGAAAGCGGGCACTGCGCTGGACACTGGCCGGATTTTCCCTGCTGATTCTCGCCTATATAGGCAGCCGGTTTGTCGCCGAAGTTTTGCTCGGACGTGTGTAGCACGTGGATGGAATCCCCTTATCTGCACAACTGACGGCCCTCGTCGTTCTGCTCGCCTTGTCAGCTTTTTTCTCGATGAGCGAAACCGCGATGATGGCTTCCAATCGGTTCCGGCTACGCCATCTCGCCCAATCCGGCCATTACGGCGCCGAGAAATCGCTCGCCCTTCTCAACCAGACAGACAAAATGCTGGGTGTCATCCTGCTCGGTAACAATCTGGTAAATTCAGCAGCTGCAACACTGGTGAGCGTCATCGCCATCGAGCTGTTCGGCGAGGAAAAATGGGCGCTGGCGGCGGGAACGCTGATCGTAACCTTTGCCATTCTTGTCTTCTCCGAGATTACCCCGAAAATCATTGGCGCCGCTCATGCGGATCGCATCGCACTCCTTTTGGGCTACATCCTCACCCCGCTCTTGCGTCTGTTTTACCCGGTGGTGTGGTTCATCAACCTGTTTGCCAGCGGGCTGCTGACCCTGTTCCGCCTCTCGCCCAAACCATCTGGAGATACGGTACGACTTTCGCCGGAGGAACTGCGCAGCCTGGTACTCGAATCGTCCCACCTGATGCCGCAGAAGCACCATTCCATCCTTTCCAGCCTGTTCGACCTTAATAACATTTCGGTCGAAGACGTCATGACTCCACGCGGCAATATCGAAATCCTCGATCTTGAACTGCCGTGGGAAGAAGTTCTTGCCCAACTCGCGACCAGCCATCACAGCCGGCTGCCGGTCTGCCGCGAGTCGCTTGATCAGTTTCTGGGCGTACTGCCGGTACGTCGTCTGCTGGGCAGCATCGGCGACGCCGAGTTCGATGAAGCCGCGCTGCTCGAGCAGATTCAGCCTGCCTACTATATTCCCGCCGGCACCGCCGTCTTTTCCCAGTTGGCTTTCTTCCAGGAAAATCGCCAGCGGACCGGTTTCGTCGTCGACGAATATGGCGAAATCCTTGGCCTGGTGACGCTCGAAGACATCATCGAAGAGTTTGTCGGCGAGTTCACCACCTCGCTGCCCGGCCTCGGCCAGTCACTGATCTGGGACAGCAACGGCAGCGTCATCGTTGAAGGCGCACGGCAACTACGCGACATTAACCGCATGCTCGACCTGCAGTTTCCACTGGATGGACCCAAGACGCTCAACGGGCTGATTCTCGAACATTTCCAGGACATCCCGGAGGCGGGTGTTAGTATCAAGCTCACCAGGGTCCCGGTCGAGATTCTGCAAACCCAGGACCGCAGTGTTGTAACCGCCCGTCTTTTCAAGCCGCCACGCCGCTGACGGTAGCCGGGGCAGTCTTTACAAACCCCGCCCTACGTAGCATCATCGCTCAATCTAAACGGCATCAGACACGTAACCCATGTCCGCTACACCTCAAGGAAGCCCTCTCAGTGGTCTCGCCCGCGCCTTGGTCCAGGCCGGACGGATCAAGGAAGCCGAGGCGGAACAGTTGCTGATCCAGGCAAATCACGAGAAGCGTTCGATGCTCGAACAGATCATCGCCAGCCAGAAGATATCTTCGCTCGACCTCGCCCGTTTCGTCGCCGACACTTTCGGCTATCCGTTGCTCGATCTGGCCGTTTACGATGAAGCGCACATTCCGACCAACGCCATCGATCGCAAACTGATCTCGACGCACCACGTGATCCCGCTCAATCAGCGGGGAAACCGGTTATCGGTAGCGATTGCCGACCCGACCAACCTGCGTGCACTGGACGAAATCCGTTTCCAGACCGGATTGGGCGTCGACCCTATCGTCGTCGAACATCCGAAACTGATGCCGCTGGTCAACAAGTATGCCGAGTCGGCCGAGGAAACCCTCAAGAGCCTCACCTCCGACGACATCAACCTGGATTTTCTCGATGACGAGACAACGGGCAAGGTTGATGAGGCCGCATCGCAGGAAATCGACGACGCGCCGGTCGTCAAATTCATCCAAAAGATGTTGCTCGACGCGATCAACGATGGCGCCTCGGACATCCATTTCGAGCCTTACGAAAAGTACTACCGCATTCGCGTCCGGGTCGACGGCGTCTTGCGCGAAGTGGCAACCCCGCCGCTGGCGATCAAGGACAAGATCGCCTCGCGGATCAAGGTTATCTCCCGCCTTAACATCGCCGAAAAACGCGTGCCGCAGGATGGCCGGATGAAACTGATCCTGTCGAAGAACCGCACCATCGACTTCCGCGTCAGTACCCTGCCGACGCTGCAAGGCGAAAAAATCGTCATGCGGATCCTCGATCCAACCTCGGCGACGCTCGGGATCGAGGCCCTTGGCTACGAACCCGAACAGAAAGCGGTACTGCTCGACGCCATCAACCGCCCTTACGGCATGGTTCTGGTGACCGGCCCGACCGGTTCGGGCAAGACGGTTTCGCTCTATACCTGCCTCAACATCCTGAACAAGGATGGCGTCAACATTTCGACTGCCGAAGATCCGGCCGAAATCAATCTGGCCGGTATCAATCAGGTCAACGTGGACGACAAGGCCGGACTGACTTTCGCGGTTGCCCTGCGCGCCTTCCTGCGCCAGGATCCGGACATCATCATGGTCGGCGAAATTCGTGATCTCGAAACCGCGGACATTGCCATCAAGGCTGCCCAGACCGGCCACATGGTCATGTCCACGCTGCACACGAACGACGCGCCGGCGACACTGACCCGCCTGATGAACATGGGCGTGCCGACCTTCAACATTGCATCGAGCATCCTTCTGATCACGGCCCAGCGCCTGGCGCGTCGCCTGTGCACCTGCAAGAAACCGATAGACGTTCCACACAAGACGCTGATCGAGGCAGGCTTCACCGACGCCGATTTCGATGGTTCGTGGACACTGTTCGGCCCCGAGGGTTGTGAACGTTGCAAGGGTACCGGTTACAAGGGGCGGGTCGGTATCTATCAGGTAATGCCGATTTCCGAAGCCATGCAGCGACTGATCATGAGCGGAGCGGGTGAAATGGACCTGGCCGAGCAGGCAGCGCGCGAGGGCGTCAAGAACCTGCGCGAATCCGGACTAATCAAGGTAAAACAAGGCTTGACCTCGCTTGACGAGGTTCTTGGCACAACGAACGTATAACGGGGAAGGATAACGGATGGCTACCGCCACAAGAGCTAGAACCCTCGCAGTCAAGGAGAGCACTTTCCTCTGGGAAGGCAGAAATCGGGAGGGCAAGCCCGTTCGCGGGGAGATGCGCGCGGCCAGCATGGCGGTGGTTCAGGCCAGCCTGCGGCGCCAGGGGATCATCAACCCCAGGGTCAAGAAAGCCCGGTTCAAGATGGGCGGCAAGGTTACGGAAAAGGACATTTCCCTGTTTACCCGCCAACTCGCGACGATGATGAAGTCGGGCGTTCCGCTGCTTCAAGCCTTCGATATCGTGGGGCGTGGCCATGCCAATCCGGCGGTGGCCAAATTGCTGCTCGACATCAAGGCCGATGTCGAGACTGGCAGTTCGCTGTCACAGGCATTCCGGAAATACCCGCTGTATTTCGATGCGCTCTATTGCAACCTGGTCGCCGCCGGCGAGCAGGCCGGCATTCTCGATACCCTGCTGGAGCGCCTGGCGACCTACAAGGAAAAGATCCTCGCCATCAAGAGCAAAATCAAGTCTGCGCTTTTCTATCCGATAGCCGTCATCGTCGTCGCTTTTGTCATCACCGCCGTGATCATGATTTTCGTCATCCCGGCCTTCAAGGACGTATTCAAGAGCTTCGGCGCCGACCTGCCCGCCCCGACCCTGATCGTCATCGCCATTTCGGATTTCTTCGTCGCCTACTGGTGGGCGATATTCGGCATCATTTTCGGTGGGCTGTACGCCTTCTTTGAAAGCTGGAAACGCTCGGAGAAAGTGCAGATGGCGATGGACCGGCTTCTGTTGCGCCTGCCGATCTTCGGCGACATTATCCGCAAGGCGGTCATTGCCCGCTGGTCACGCACGCTGTCGACCATGTTCGCTGCCGGTGTCCCGCTGGTCGAGTCGCTCGATTCGGTTGGCGGCGCTGCCGGCAACTATGTCTACAAGGCAGCCACCAAGGAGATTCAGGGCGAGGTCGCCACCGGCACCAGCCTGACCAATGCGATGACCAACGTCAATTTGTTCCCCAACATGGTCACCCAGATGGTAGCCATCGGCGAAGAATCCGGCGCCCTTGATTCGATGTTGTCGAAGGTCGCCGACTTCTTCGAACAGGAAGTCGACGACGCCGTCGAAGCGATGTCCAGCCTGATGGAGCCGATCATCATGGTGGTTCTCGGCACGCTGATTGGCGGCATGGTGGTCGCCATGTACCTGCCAATCTTCAAACTGGGCGCCGTGGTCTGATGCCTGTCGAGTCACTGGGCGGCCTGGCTGCCATGGCCGGGCTGCTCGGTTTGTGCGTCGGCAGCTTTCTCAACGTTGTGATTCACCGCCTGCCCAAGATGATGGAGCAGGAGTGGCAGGCGCAATGCGCGGATTTGCGCGGCGAAACGCCGTCGACCGCGACCGTAGGGAGTGCAGAGCCAACGACCATTTCGTTGGCCAGACCGCGCTCGCGCTGCCCGTCCTGCGGGCACCAGATCAGCGCCCTTGAGAACATTCCGATCATCAGTTACCTGCTGTTGCGCGGCAAATGCTCGAATTGCGCAGCAGCAATTTCACCGCGCTATCCGATCATCGAAGCACTCACCGCCGTTCTCTCGGCCTATGCTGCATGGCATTTCGGGCCGACACTGCAGGCAGCTGGTGCCCTGCTCCTGCTCTGGGCGCTGATCGCGTTGACCGCCATCGATTACGACACGCAACTGCTCCCCGATTCGATCACCCTGCCGTTGCTCTGGTCCGGACTGGCTTTCAATCTCTTCGGCGCCTATACCGACATCTCCTCGGCAGTAATTGGCGCCATGGTCGGCTACCTGACACTGTGGTCGATCTACTGGCTGTTCAAGCTGGCAACCGGCAAGGAAGGCATGGGCTATGGCGACTTCAAACTGCTTGCCGCCCTCGGTGCCTGGCTCGGCTGGCAGATGTTGCCGGTAATCATCCTGCTGTCGTCGGTCGTCGGCGCGGTGGTCGGCATCAGTTTGATCGCCATCAATCGTCACGGACGGAATACGCCGATCCCCTTCGGCCCCTATCTGGCCGCCGCCGGTGTCATCGCCCTGTTCTGGGGCTCGGGGTTGACGCGCAGCTATCTTGGCCTGATGACTTGAAATTCCGGCGCTCCGCCACAAGCTTAGCTGCTCTCATTTCTCGTCTATAATTCAGGGCTTTGGAGGATTCCCATGCCGATTTACGAATATCGCTGTGACGCCTGCGGCTTCCAGAAAGAACATCTGCAAAAGATGAGCGAGCCGCAACTCACCACCTGCCCGGATTGCGGCAAGGAAAGCTACCATAAGCTGCTTTCGGCAGCCGGTTTTCACCTCAAGGGCAGCGGCTGGTACGCCACAGATTTCAAGGGCGGCAACAAGCCAGCTTCCAAAGCTGACAGCGCCCCCCCCTGCCAGGGTGGCGCCGGGGCATGCACGCCTTGCGCCGCCAGTTGATCAAGCGCTACTTCCTCACCGGACTCCTGATCTGGGTCCCACTGGTCATCACCGGCTGGGTGCTGTCGTTCATCGTCAGCACCCTTGATCAATCGCTGCGCCTACTACCCGAAGCACTGCATCCACAGAACCTGTTCGGCTTCCCCATCCCCGGCGTCGGCGCACTGCTGACGCTGGCCATGATCCTCCTGACCGGCCTGCTCGCTGCCAACTTCATCGGCCAGAAACTGGTGGTCTGGTGGGAAATGTTGCTGGCACGCATCCCGGTCGTCAACTCGGTCTATCACAGCGTCAAGCAGGTTTCCGACACGCTTTTCTCATCGAGCGGCAACGCCTTTCGCAAGGCCTTGCTGGTTCAGTACCCGCGCGAGGGCAGCTGGACCATCGCCTTCCTGACCGGAAAACCGGGCGGTGATGTCCTCAATCATCTCGACGGTGACTACGTCAGCGTTTATGTACCGACGACGCCCAACCCGACCTCCGGCTTTTTCCTGATGATGCCCAGATCGGATGTCATCGAACTCGACATGTCGGTCGACGCTGCACTCAAATACATCATCTCGATGGGGGTCGTGGCCCCGCCAAAACAGACCCAAATCACCGCTACCAAAACCTGAATCAACCGGAAAGCTTCATGCGTACCCATTATTGCGGACAACTCAATGCCGCCCTCGACGGGCAAATCGTCACCCTTTGCGGCTGGGCCCATCGCCGGCGTGACCACGGCGGCGTCATCTTCATCGACCTGCGCGACCGCGAAGGTTTGGCGCAAGTCGTTTGCGACCCGGACCGTGCCGACATGTTCGCCATTGCCGAGTCGGTGCGCAACGAGTTCTGCCTGAAGATCACCGGCAAGGTGCGTCCGCGACCGGCCGGTACGATCAATGCCAACCTCGCTTCCGGCGAGATCGAAATTCTGTGCCACGAGATCGAAGTCCTGAACCCGGCGGTGACGCCCCCATTCCAACTCGACGAGGACAACCTCTCCGAAAATGTTCGCCTGCTGCATCGCGTCATCGACCTGCGCCGCCCGCAAATGCAGAACAACATGATGCTGCGCTACAAGACAACACGTGCCTTCCGTCGTTTCCTCGACGACAACGGCTTCATCGACATCGAAACGCCGATGCTGACCAAATCCACCCCGGAAGGCGCCCGCGACTACCTCGTACCGTCGCGCGTGCACCCCGGCCAGTTCTTCGCCCTGCCGCAGTCGCCGCAACTGTTCAAGCAACTGCTGATGGTCGCCGGTTTCGACCGCTACTACCAGATCGTCAAATGCTTCCGCGATGAAGACCTGCGCGCCGACCGCCAGCCCGAATTCACCCAGGTCGATATCGAAACCTCGTTCATGACCGAGGAAGAGATCACCAACCTGATCGAGCAACTGATCCGCTACGTTTTCAAGGACGCGATCGACGTCGATCTGCCCAACCCGTTCCCGCGCATGAGCTACGCCGAGGCGATGAATCGTTACGGTTCGGACAAGCCCGACCTGCGCGTCACGCTCGAACTCACTGAAGTCACCGATGCGGTCAAGGATGTTGCCTTCAAGGTATTTTCTGGCACCGCCAACAGCGAAAATGGCCGCGTCGCCGCCCTGCGCATTCCCGGCGGCGCCAGCCTGACGCGCGGTGAAATCGACGAATACACCAAATTTGTCGCCATCTACGGCGCCCGCGGTCTCGCCTACATCAAGGTCAATGACGTCACGCAATTGAACGAAACCGGCCTGCAAAGCCCGATCGTCAAGAACATCCACGAAAATGCGCTGAAAACCATCGTCGACCGCACCGGCGCCCAATCCGGCGACCTGATCTTCTTCGGCGCCGACAAGGCCAAGGTGGTCAACGA
>CAZGPO010000016.1:3714-20473 GCA_964527745.1 uncultured Dechloromonas sp. | reverse complement strand
ATCGCAATGACGGCGCCCGTGGTCGCCGAAGCGCAAAGCAACGCCGAGAAAATTGCCATGACCGCCCCGGTCAGCATCGAACCGCAAAATGCCGACGGCAGCAAAATGGCCGGCGCCCAGCGCTGGCGTATCCACTTCGTCATGCCCAGCCAATACACCCTCGCCACCCTGCCCAAACCGCTCAACCCGCAAGTGCAACTGCGCGAGATTCCGGCCAAAACCTTTGCCGCATTGACCTATTCAGGCATCAACACGGAAAACAAGGTGCAGGAAAAAACCGAGCAATTGCTCAATTGGCTCAAGTCGCAAAAAATCGAAACCCTCGGCAAACCCCAACTCGCCCGCTACAACCCGCCCTGGACGTTGCCGTTTTTGCGCCGTAACGAGATTTTGCAGGAGATCAAAGCGGACTAGGATGCTTCTGCCTGCCGGGCAATCGCTTTCGTCATGCCCTCAAACAAAATGACATGCAGCGGCACGAGCGAATACCAGTAAAGCAATCCCCAGACGCCCGCCGGATGCCAGTAGGCGGTTGCGGTCAACTGGGTTTTTCCGTCAATTTCCACAAGCTCGAACTCCAGCACGCCGGCGCCGGGGGTCTTCATGTCAAAGCTCAAAGTCAGGCGGCGTTCAGGCTCAATGGCGATCACCGTCCAGAAATCGACCTTGTCGCCAAGATGCAATTCAGTCGGATGCGGGCGGCGGCGGCAAAGACCGGGGCCAGCGATCAGCCAGTCGAGCGTTCCGCGCAGTTTCCACAGAATGTCGAGGTAGAAATACCCGCGCTCGCCACCCATCAAGGTGAGTTGCCGCCAGACGCTGGCCGGCGAGGCGTTGGCAACTGCACTTCCAGCCGCTTTTTTGGCGTAAAAGGCATAGTCAGGCTTGAGGTTGCGAAAAGCGAGATCGCCCTCCACCCACGGGCCGCCCACACCGGCCTCACGCCGTTCGGCACTGAGCGCCGCTTCGACGGATTCACGAAAACCGAGCAGGCGCTGCGGCACCAGCCGGGCCAGGGCGTCACCCTTGGCCGGAATGTCGTATTCGAGCCCCTGAATCAGCGCCCGGGCAATATTGGTCGGCACGCTGGTCACCAGCCCCAGCCAGCGCGACGACAGGTTGGGCGTCAGCACCGGCACGCGAATGATGAAAGGGCGCCGACCGACGCAGACGGCAAATTGCCGCATCATGTCTTCGTAACTGAGAAAATCCGGGCCGCCGGCATCCAGTATCCGGCCTTCGGCTTCGGGCAACTCGGCAACGCGTACCAGGTAGGTCAGCAGGTTCTCAAGCGCAATCGGCGCCGAGCGCGATTGCACCCATTTTGGCGTAACCATGATGGGCAGGTGATAAACCAGGTCGCGAATCACTTCGTAGGCAGCCGAACCGGCGCCGACAATGACGGCGGCCCGAATTTCGATCACTGGCACGGGGCCGGCCCGCAAGCGCTCGCCGGTATCGCGCCGCGAGAGCAAATGTTCGGAACGGGCGCCTTCAGGAATGATGCCGCCGAGATAAACGATGCGCTGAACACCCGCCGCAGCCGCCGCAGCGGCAAAATTGCTGGCTGCCTCGATATCCAGTCGGCCGAAATGCCGTCCACTGGCCATGGAGTGCACCAGGTAATAGGCGACGCTGACCCCCGCCAAAGCCTTGGTCAGGGATTCAGGTTTGAGCACATCGGCCTCGACAATCTCGACACCTTGCCAGCCCCTGCTCTCGGCGGCTGCACGACGCCGGGCGACAGCCCGCAACGAACGCCCCTCGGCCAGCAGACGCGGCACGAGGTGCGTGCCGATGTAGCCGCTGGCACCGAAGACCAGCGTCAGCGGACAACTCGGAAATCTTTCGCGGGCAGTTTCATTCACGCTGGCGAGTCTGCCACTCGTCTGCCAAGGAGGCAATTGGCGGCTTCAATTCGAGGCTGGGCCTCGGCCGATACCGCACTTCCAGGAAATCCTCTGTCCATTGCCCGAATTCTGAACTTGCCTGACCTCAAGCGTTCAGATGGGTAGTAATTCAACACACCATTCCAGAAGGCTTTTTCCAATGAACATCCTCCGTTCGACCAAGGTACTTTTCATGGCGGCGTGCTTGAGTCTCCTCGCCGCCTGTGCCGGGACGCCGGGCGGCCAGGCCGGCGGATTTGCCGAGTCCTGGTCGAAGCGCAACCAGGCAGCGCTGGTCGAGGCCAATCTGGTTCCCCAGCCGACCGCCTATGAAATCCGTTACTTCCAGTGGGTCGACCGCGAGCGCGAGCGTGAAGTGCTGGCCAAGCTTTACCTGCCCCCCGCAATGACGCGGTCCGGCCCGGTACCGCTGGTGGCCTTTTCGCATGGCATGGGCGGTTCGCGCGAGAGCTACTCCTACCTCGGGACAAACTGGGCCGCCCGCGGCTACGCCAGCCTGCATGTGCAGCACGTTGGCAGCGATAGCCGCCTGTGGAGCGGCAACCCGTTCGACATGGTTTCCCGGTTGCAATCGGCCGCCAACGAGGCCGAGGCGATCAACCGTGTGCGCGACCTGGGCTTCGCCCTCGACGCGGTCCTCGGCGATCCACAACTGGCCGGGGTGATCGATGCGGGGCGGATTCTCGCGGCCGGCCATTCCTACGGCGCCAACACGGCCCTGCTTGCCGCCGGAGCGGAGTTCGCCCGAGCAGAGGGCATGCTCAGCTACCGCGACCGGCGCATCGTCGGCGCCGTCATCATCAGCGCGCCACCGTTCCACGGCGAACCCGACCCGGAAGCCGTCGTCCGGCCGATCGGCATCCCGACGCTGCACATTACGGCGACCGGGGACGAGATTCGGATCCCGGGCTATATGTCTGACTACCAGGACCGGCTAAGCGTGTTCTCCGCGACGGGCAGCGCGCGCAAGGCGCTGGTGGCTTTTCGCGATGGCTCGCACAGCATGTTCACCGATCGCCTGGGCGCGGGCGGGCGCGACCTGAATCCGCTGGTCAAGGCAGCCACGGTCGACCTGACGCTCGCTTTCTTCGAGGAAGTTCTCGGCGGCGCCAATGGCCTGCTCGCGACCCGCTCGGCAGGTTACGACAAGCTGCTGGCCCGCTTCGAGTCCGAGCTGCGGACGGCGCCTTAACGGAACACGACGGTGCGGCGCTCCCTGCCCTCACGCCCCGGCGCGAGCGCCTTTTCCTGCTCACCCTGGCGGCTGTCCAGTTCAGTCACATCGTCGATTACATAGTGATGATGCCGCTCGGCCCTTTCCTGATACAGGAGCCGGGCATTGACACGAAGCATTTCGGGCTGCTCGTTGCCTCCTACAGTTTTTGCGCTGCCGGGGTTCCGGCTTGCTCGCCGCCGGCTTCATCAACCGCTATGGCGGCGACGGCCGTCTGTTGCCAGCCGAAGCACTGACTGCAATCCACTGGGCCCATCGTATCGGCGCCCTGATGGTGCTCTTGGCTGGCGGAACATTGGCGCTGGCGCTAATACGCGGAAGATGGCCGAGCGGGCGTTTCTGGGTCTGGTTTTTGCTGGGATTGCTGGCCTTGCAGATCGGACTGGGCATCGCCAATGTCCTGCTCTCGCTGCCGCTGCCACTGGCCGTTGCCCATAACCTGGGTGCTGCTGGATTGCTGAGTACTGCACTGGCGATCAATATCCGTCTCTTCCAGACAAGAAATACGCGTCAGGCCTAAACACGAGAGTCTTGACACCCCGACCAGAATCAACAGATCTGCCTCGACGTCGGGAATGGAGCATGGTGCACGAAGTCTTCAGCGCAGAATGGGTTGTGCCTTAAAAGCGGGGAACGAGGTTCATTCAGAGGCCCTCAGGGTCAACCGCGTAGAAAGAACAGCATTGTCATGATCAATCCGATGGCAACAATTCCGGCACGCAACATGGGCGCAGGTATCCGCCGTGCAAGCCGCGCGCCAAAATAGCCTCCCGCTGTTGCCGCAATCATCATTACCAAGGCCTGCGGCCAGGCCACGACACCACCCCAGGCGTAGATTGCGACGGCGATCGCGGTCAGCAATGCTGAAACCACGTTCTTCATGCCATTCATCGCATTCAGCTTGGTTTGACCAAGCAGGCCGAACAATGCCAGCAGCAAGATACCGAGGCCTCCGTTGAAGTAGCCGCCATAGATGGAAACTGCCAGCAAGCCAGTAGAGGACTTCCCCGCCGAGGCATGGCCGGTTTTGCCGTCTTTTAGTTTGCGTAGCAGGGTCGGGCCGACGGCAAAGAGTATCGTTGCCAGCAACAACAACCAAGGCACGATCCTGCTGAAGGTTTTGTCGTTGGTCACCAGCAGCAGGGCAGCACCAATCGCGCCGCCGACCAGACTCAGAACAACCAATGTGCGCAACGACAAGCCGGGCGGCGCTTCCAGATCTTCGCGAAATCCCAGGGCGCCGGAAACATAGCCGGGTAACAGGGCAACAGTGCCGGTGGCGTTAGCGATAACTGGCGGCATCCCTGTAAAAACCAGTGCCGGGAGCGTCAGAAAACTGCCGCCACCCGCAACTGCGTTCAATGCGCCCGCAATGAAGGCCGCGGCAAGCAACAGGATGACGTTAAGTGGGTCGTTCAGCATGAAGTGGAAAATTCGGAAAAAGGATATCGATAAAACGGAGAATCGATATCAGACGCTTCAGGGCTCGACTCAGTCATGTCGTTCCAGACAGGTGGCCGGTAGAATCGTCTCGGCAGTGACAAAAAGTTCACGCTCTTCAAACTGAACGTGGGCTTTGAGCATGGCGCCAAACGGCTTCATGGCGCGTACGTCGCCAGCATTCATTCTTGCAACCAGGTTACGCATTTCCCGATGCTCCGCCAGGGTTCGTTCAACCATTGCCGTCGCTCCGGCTGCAGCCATTTTGGGCAAAAGCTCATCTTCTTCCCGCTGAAAATGCGCATCCACCTCATCCCGAAAAATGGCCGGCACACTGACCAATAGCTCGGCCACAGTCTCCGGATCAACGGCCCGGGCGATACGCAGCGCGAGAACCAGCGCCGTGTGGTGTTCGCGGGACAGATTAATCAGTGCCGGCGATCGCTTCATGAGCGAACCTCCTGATTTGCTGCAAGTCGTGCGCCATTGAACGGTGTTTCAGAATACAGAGGGTAATGCAGGCGCAACAGTCCGATTTCAATGCTTGATCGACTTCCAGTCGAGGGTTGGTTTCCGACAACATTCATCGCCGGAAAAACAACTTGCAAAAGGGCTGGCGGAGTGGACGGGACTCGAACCCGCGACCCCCGGCGTGACAGGCCGGTATTCTAACCAACTGAACTACCACTCCTATTTCCGGCGCCGGAACTTCCGGCAGCGCAGAACGAGGCGCATCATAGCACAGCGTCAGTACTTGAAGCGGACCGCAGCGGCTTGTTGCGACTACAATCGGTGCTTTGGCTTCAAACAGCAGCATGATCGACACCGGCACACTAAATTTTCTCTGGTCGCAGGCACTGGTCGCTGGATTTACGGCCGCCGGCACGACGCATGCCGTAATCTCACCCGGCTCGCGCTCGACCCCACTGGCGCTGGCCATGCTGCGCCAGCCCGGTTTGCAATGCACCGTTGCGGTCGACGAGCGAAGTGCGGCATTTTTTGCCCTCGGGGTTGCCAAAGCCAGCCGACTTCCAGTGCTGCTACTCGCCACCTCGGGTACGGCACCGGCCAACTGGCTGCCGGCTGTGATCGAAGCCAGTCAGGCCGGTGTTCCGCTGATTCTGATTTCCGCCGACCGGCCGCCCGAACTGCAGGGTGTCGGCGCCAACCAGGCCATCGACCAGACCGGACTGTTCGGCCCGCACATTCGCTCCAGCCACATGCCCGGCACGCCGGTTGAAAATTTTGATGCTGGCTATCTGCATCGCCTGGCCGCGCGCATCTACGAACAGGCGACCTGGCCGCATCCAGGGCCGGTGCACATCAATCAGCCTTTCCGCGAGCCGTTAATGCCGACCGGCGAGACAGCGGTATCCGTTCCGCTGGAAAAGTTCGTCATTTCATACGCCCCGCTGCTGCCTGACCCGAGCGACATCCGCGAGCTTGCCACCCGTATTGCTGGTCGTCCCGGGGTCATCGTCTGCGGCGAAATGCCGATAGCCGCCGGCTTCGCGGAAGCAGTTAGTAGCCTGGCCGCCCAACTGAATTCGCCACTCCTGGCGGAACCGCTATCTAACCTGCGTTTCGGCGGACACGACCGTTTTCGCCTCTGCGTCCGCTACAACCTGTGGCTGAACGATCCGCAGGCCAGGGAAGCAGCGAAGCCTGAATGGGTGCTGCGCTTTGGCGCCTTTCCAGTTACCCGCCGCCTGCAGGAACTGGTTCGCAGCGCCAGTGAACTTCATGCGCTGATCGAACCCTGGCCACGGTGGACGGACCCGCTGCACCAGCTTACCCACGTACTGCGTGTCGATCCCGCCGCATTCTGTCGCGCACTGCTGGCCGAGGCGCCACAAGCGGCACCGGCAAGTTGGCAGGCGGGCTTTGCAGCGCTGGATGCGGCGTCATCGCGCGAAAACGGCGGGCATATTGCGGCACTCGTCGCTGAACTACCTGCCGGAACTGCCGTCTTCGTCGGCAATTCGCTGGCGATCCGCGAACTGGACAGCCATTCGGGAAGCGCCGACAAGACCTTGTTGTTCTATGGCAATCGCGGCGCCAGCGGCATCGACGGTAACATCTCGACGGCCATGGGCATCGCCGCTGTGCATGGACGGGCCGTCGCGCTGCTCGGCGACCTGACCTGCCAGCACGACCTCGGCGGTCTCGCCCTGGCGCAGGGGCGCGATGTCGTGATCGTTGTGGTCAACAACGGCGGCGGCGGCATTTTCGATCATCTGCCACAAGCTGCCCTGCCCGAATTCGAGCGCGGCTGGCGGACGCCGCAACAGATCGACCTCGCTCATGCCGCCCAGTCCTTCGGCCTTGGCTATGCAGAAACCGATGACGATGACGCCTTGCGCTACGCGCTGCGCAGCGCGCTGGCTGCCGGCGGCCCGTACCTGATCGAGCACCGTTTCGCCTGACCCGTCCGCTGGCAGTGACCTGCCGTTGATGGGACAATTGCGCCCTGCTACACAAAACCCGCGAATCAAGCCGATGGCCACAGAAACCCCCGATCTTTCGAAGCACACCCCGATGATGCGCCAGTATTTCGCACTCAAGGCGCAACATCCGGACACGCTGCTTTTTTACCGGATGGGGGATTTTTACGAACTGTTCTACGAGGATGCCGAGAAGGCCGCGCACCTGCTCGACATCACGCTGACCACACGCGGCAAGTCGGCGGACATACCGATAAAGATGGCAGGCGTGCCGTTTCACTCGCTCGAACCTTACCTGGCGCGCCTGGTCAAGGCCGGCGAATCGGTAGTCATCTGCGAACAGGTCGGTGACCCGGCGACCAGCAAGGGGCCGGTCGAACGGGCGGTAAGTCGCATCGTCACGCCGGGAACGCTAACCGACGCCGCGCTGATCGACGACAAACGCGATATCTGGCTGCTGGCGCTGACCACGACGCGCAATATGGCCGGGCTGGCGCGCCTCAATCTGGCCAGCGGCGAATTCATCCTGACCGAAGTGCCGGTCGAGCAACTGGCGGCGACGCTGGAGCGCATCCGTCCGGCGGAAATTCTTTATCCGGAATCCTGGTCATTCGACTTTACCCTGGACACTACGCGAACCCGCCAACCAGACTGGTATTTCGAGTTCGATTCAGCGCGGCGCCTGCTGTGCGAGCAATTCAAGGTCGCCTCGTTGTCCGGTTTCGGTGCCGAAGCCTTGCGTCCAGCGATCGGCGCCGCCGGTGCCTTGCTGCAGTACGCGCAGGCCACGCAATCCGGGAATTTGCTGCATTTGCGGGCGTTGACCGTGGAACTCGAAGGCGCCTACCTTGGCCTCGACCTCGCCACCCGGCGTAATCTTGAACTGACCGAAACCCTGCGCGGCCAGCCAGCGCCGACTCTGTTCTCGCTGCTCGACAATTGCGTCACCAGCATGGGGGCGCGCCTGTTGCGCCATACTCTGCACCATCCGCTGCGCGAACGCGGCATTCCGGCGGCGCGTCATGGCGCAGTCGCCGCCCTGCTCGAAGACTATGGCCGGATGGCCGGCGAGGTGCGCCGCGAACTGAAGTCAATCGCCGACATCGAGCGCATCGCCGGACGCATCGCCCTGCGTAATGCACGGCCGCGCGACCTGGCCGGCTTGCGCGATTCGCTGGCCGGACTGCCAGCCTTGCGCGCGCCGCTCGCTGAATCGGCCTCGCCCCTGCTAGATCAGTTGCATGACGATCTCGCAACACCAGAGGCAACGCTCGCGCTGCTGGTTCGCGCCATCGCCGCCGAGCCTTCGGCGCAGATCCGCGACGGTGGTGCGATTGCCCCCGGTTTCGATGCCGATCTCGACGAACTGCGCTCGCTCAACGACAACTGCGGCGCCTTTCTGGTCGACATGGAAGTCCGCGAGCGCGAGCGCAGCGGTATCGCCAGCCTGAAGGTCGAGTTCAACAAGGTGCATGGCTTCTACATCGAAGTCACGCATGCCCACACCGACAAGATTCCCGACGACTATCGCCGGCGCCAGACGCTGAAAAATGCCGAGCGCTACATCACGCCGGAATTGAAGGCATTCGAGGACAAGGCGCTGTCGGCGCAGGAACGTGCGCTGGCACGCGAAAAGCTTCTCTACGAGCAGATTCTCGACCAACTGCTGCCAGCCGTACCGAGCCTGCAAACCATCGCCCGTGCCGTCGCCCAGCTCGACCTGCTGGCCGGCTTTGCCGAGACAGCGCTAAAACGCAACTGGAGCAAGCCGGAATTTGCCGAAGAAACGCAGTTGACCGTAAGCGGCGGCCGCCACCCGGTGGTCGAGGCCGAAATGGCCACCGGCGCCGAATCCTTCATCGCCAACGACTGCCGGCTCGCCGAAAACCGCCGCCTGCTGCTGATCACCGGCCCCAACATGGGCGGCAAATCGACCTACATGCGGCAGACGGCGCTGATCGTCCTGCTCGCCCATATCGGCAGCTATGTCCCCGCCGACCGCTGTGTGCTCGGCCCGCTCGACCGCATCTTCACCCGTATCGGCGCTTCCGACGACCTCGCCTCGGGCCGTTCGACCTTCATGGTCGAAATGACCGAAGCCGCCGCCATCCTGCATCACGCGACACCCAACAGTCTGGTTCTGATGGACGAAATCGGGCGCGGCACCTCGACGTTCGACGGCATGGCCCTGGCCTTCGCCATCCTGCGCCACCTGATCGACAAAAACCGTTGCCTGACGTTGTTCGCGACACATTATTTCGAGCTGACCCGGCTGGCACACGAATATTCCGAACTGGCCAACGTGCATCTCGATGCGGTCGAGCACAACGACCGCATCGTCTTCATGCACGCGGTCGAAGAAGGTCCGGCCAACCAGAGCTACGGTATCCAGGTCGCCGCGCTGGCCGGCATTCCGTCCACCGTTGTCCGAGCTGCCCGCAGGCAATTGCGCGAATTCGAGCAGCGCGCCACGGTCGACCCGCTGCAGCCTGATCTTTTTGCGCAATGTGTACCGGAACCTGCCGATCCGGAGCCTGACCCGGTGCTTGAACGACTGGCCAGCATCGACCCGGACAGCCTGACGCCGCGCCAGGCGCTCGAAGCGCTCTATGAACTGAAAAATCTCGCCCGATGAAGCACTGGCTGCTTGCCGCCTGCCTCTGTTTTTCGGCTTTGGCGCACGGCGATACCTGGACGTTCGCACTGATCGGCGATGTCCCCTACTCGGACCGCGAACGCCGCGAATTGCCGCGCATGCTCGACGCAATAGCCGACAGCAATGTCGCCTTCGTCGCCCATGTCGGAGATATCAAGCACGGCCAGGAGCGTTGTGACGACACGCTGTTCGAGGAGCGGCAGCGCTTGTTCGATGCCAGCCGGGTGCCGTTCATTTTCGTGCCGGGCGACAACGAGTGGACCGATTGCATTCGGGTCTCGAACGGTGGCTACGATCCGCTGGAAAGGCTCGCCGCGCTGCGCACGCTGTTCTGGCAGCGTCCCGATTCACTGGGCCGCAAGACAATCGCACTTGAACGCCAGCCGGGTGATTACCCGGAACACTCGCGCTTCCGCCTCGGGCCAGTCCTCTTCGTCACCCTCAACCTGCCGGGGCCGGACAACAATTTTGGCTGGCGCGATCAGGCAAGCGCCGAGTTTCTGGCACGCAATCCCGCTGTTCTGCGGTGGATCAAAGAGAATTTCGCGATCGCCCGGCAGGAACGACTGGCCGGCATCGTACTGCTCTTCCAGGCCAACCCCGGCTTCAAGAAATTTTCGCAAGGTCTGGCGTACCGCGGATTCCGCGAATTTCTTGACACCTTGCGCCGCGAAACACAGGGCTTTGGCGGCCAAGTCGTCGCGGTCCATGGCGATACCCATTTCAGCCGGATCGATCATCCGTTGCGCGACGGCAACGGAAAACAGGTCGCCAACCTGACCCGCGTCGAGACCTTCGGCTACCCGCTGATGGGCTGGACGCGCGGAATCATCGACACCGATTCAGCGACGCTGTTTCGCTTCGAAACCCGCCCCTGGCCACCTGCACCTCAGTGACAGGTCTCGTCGTCATCGCCACCAGAATGGACATGACCGTGCTCGAGTTCCTCGGCACTGGCCGCGCGAATCCCTGTTACCGTGCAGGTAAAGATTAGCGCCATGCCGGCCAGCGGGTGATTGCCGTCGAGAACGACCTTGTCGTCGGCGATATCGGTCACGCGGTAAATGACCAGATCTTCGTCATCGCCATCTTCCGGGCCACCCTCGAACTGCATGCCGACCTGCAGTTCCTTGGGGAAATCCTTGCGCGGTTCGATTTGCACCATCTCGGCATCGTAGTCGCCAAAAGCTTCGTCCGGCTGCAGCTTTACATTGACCGACTCGCCGATTTTCTTGCCTTGCAGGGCCTCCTCGATCTTCGGGAAAATATCGTCGTAACCGCCGTGCAAATAGACGAGTTGCTCGCGACCTTCATCGACGACTTCGCCATCGGGATCGGTGACATGGTAATCGAGGGTGATGACTGAGTTTTTGGCGACCTGCGTATTCATGAATTCATTTCCTTGACCAGGCGCAGCACTTCCAGTGCGTGCCCCTTGTAATTGACGTTGTAGAGCGCATGACGAATCACGCCCGACTTGTCGATGATAAACGTGGAGCGTGCGACCCCGAACTTGCGGTGGCCATCCACTTCCCTGGCCTGCCAGACGCCATACATCTTGCAGACGACACCTTCCATATCTGACAGCAGTTCGGTGCCGATGCCTTCCTTGTCGCGAAACTCGGCGTGTTTCAGGCATTCGTCGCGACTGATACCGAACAGGACGCAGTTCTGGCGTCCGAAGTCTTCCTCATGATCCGAAAAATCGGTTGCTTCCTTCGTGCAACCGGGCGTTCCATCCTTGGGATAGAAAAAAAGCACGACGTGTTTTCTGCCCTTGTACGTTGCCAGATTGACCGTTTCCATGTCCGCATCCGGCAATGAAAAGTCGGGCGCTTGATCACCAAGCTTGAGCAGCATGTAATTCTCCTTGGGCGCTCTGCGGGGGTCTTGCCGTAAGCGATTCTAACGGAGGCACATGCCGATGACTACTGCGGTCGACGCCTTTATTTGCCTTATTTTCCGGGAACTTTTTCCGGAATCTGCACGAACTTTTCGTCCTGCCGGATCATGCCCAACTCGAAACGCGCGCGCTCCTCGATGGCGTCATAACCCTGCTTCAGGTCGCGGACCTCGGCATCGAGGCCGGCATTTCTGATTTCCAGATTGCGCGTCACTTCCTTCTGCTGCTCCAGTTGACGGTCGTAATCCCATACCTTGAGCCAGCCGCCCTTCCCCACCCACAGGGGATATTGCAGCAAGGCGATCAGGGCGAGAAGGCCGACCGTCAGCCAGCGCATCGCACGTTAGCGCAGATTGTAGAAAGTCTCGCGACCGGGGTAGGTGGCGGTATCGCCGAGATCTTCCTCGATACGCAGCAACTGGTTGTACTTGGCGATACGGTCGGAACGCGACAGCGAACCGGTCTTGATCTGGCCGGCGTTGAGACCAACGGCAATGTCGGCGATCGTGCTGTCCTCGGTTTCACCGGAGCGATGCGAGAGCACCGCCGGGTAGCCGGCGCGCGTGGCCATTGCGACAGCGGCAAAGGGCTCGGACAGGGTGCCGATCTGGTTGATCTTGATCAGGATCGAATTGCCGATACCCTTCTTGATGCCCTCCTTGAAGATCCGGGTATTGGTCACGAAAATGTCGTCGCCAACGATCTGTACCGTCTTGCCGAGGCGGTCGGTGAGCATTTTCCAGCCATCCCAGTCGGCTTCCGACATGCCATCCTCGATCGAAACGATCGGGAACTGGTCGGCCAGGTTGGCCAGATAGTCGGTGAATTGCGCCGAGGTCAGCTGCAGGCCTTCGCCGGACAGGTGATACTTGCCGTCCTTGTAGAACTCGGAAGCGGCACAGTCAAGGGCAAGCAGAACGTCCTTGCCGGGCACGTAACCGGCAGTTTCGATCGCCTGCATGATGATTTCTAGCGCTTCGGCATGGCTGCCGAGATTCGGCGCAAAACCGCCTTCGTCGCCGACCGCCGTCGAGTGGCCCTTCTTGTCGAGCAGTTTCTTCAGCGCGTGGAAAATCTCGGCGCCGCAACGCAGGGCTTCGCGGAAACTGGAAGCGCCAACCGGCATGATCATGAATTCCTGGATATCCAGGCTGTTGTTGGCATGCTCGCCGCCATTGATGATGTTCATCATCGGCACCGGCATCTGCATCGGGCTCATGCCGCCGAAGTAGCGGTAGAGCGGCAGGCCGGATTCTTCGGCAGCCGCCTTGGCGACCGCCATCGATACCGCCAGGATGGCATTGGCGCCAAGACGCGACTTGTTATCGGTGCCGTCGAGATCGATCATGGTCTGGTCGATGAAGGCCTGGTCCTCGACGTCGAGGCCGATGATCGCTTCGGAAATCTCGGTATTGACGTTCTCGACCGCCTGCATGACACCCTTGCCCAGGAAACGGCTGGCATCGCCGTCCCGCAGCTCGATGGCTTCGCGCGAACCGGTGGAAGCGCCCGACGGTACCGCAGCGCGGCCCATGATGCCGCTCTCCAGCAGAACGTCCGCTTCGACAGTGGGATTGCCACGGGAATCGAGAATCTCTCGTGCCACAACATCAACGATTGAGCTCATGATTATTCCTTATTTTCAACAGATTAAAATAACTACTTAAATCAACTCATCAACACCGGAAACAACCAGCATGTTCATTTCCGCCACCTGTTCACGCGCCTTGCGCGCCGCCTGATATTCGGGCGAATGGTAAAACCGCCTGGCCTGTTCGGGCGAAGCGAACTCGACGATGACCAGTCGCGGCAACTTGGTCCAGCTACCTTCAAGAATTTCCACCGCACCGCCACGCACCAGATAACGCCCGCCATACTGGGCAATCGCCGCCTGCGCCAGACCCTTGTAGATTTCGTAGGCTGCCGCATCGCCCACTTTGGCCTCGGCGATCAGATAGCCCTTCTGGCTCATTTCAGTTCCTCGAAGCCGGCTGCCTTGACTGCACGGTCCAGCGCGACCAGCGTCGTCAGCAGGGATTCCATGCGCGCCAATGGCCAACTGTTCGGGCCATCCGACCACGCTTTTTCCGGGCACGGATGAGTTTCCATGAACAATCCCGAGATCCCGACGGCGACGGCGGCGCGCGCCAGCACCGGCACGAATTCACGCTGCCCACCCGACGTCGTGCCCTGCCCGCCCGGCAACTGGACGCTGTGCGTGGCATCGAAGACGACCGGGCAACCGGTCTCACGCATGATCGCCAGACTGCGCATGTCGGAAACCAGATTGTTGTAGCCGAACGAAACGCCACGCTCGCAAACCATCAGGTTGTCGCCGCCGTTATTGACCTCGCGCGCCTTGGCGACGACGTTTTTCATGTCGCCCGGCGCCAGGAACTGGCCCTTCTTGATATTGACCGGCTTGCCGCTGGCCGCAGCGGCATGAATGAAATCGGTCTGGCGACACAGGAAGGCCGGGGTTTGCAAGACATCGACCACTGCCGCCACCGGCTGAATTTCATCGATGGCGTGGACATCGGTCAATACCGGCACGCCGACCTGGCGCTTCACTTCTGAAAATATGCGCAGCCCTTCGTCCAGCCCCAGACCGCGCACCGACGTGCCGGAACTGCGGTTTGCCTTGTCGTAGGAAGCCTTAAAAATATACGGAATTCCCAGTCGACCGCAGACTTCCTTCATGGCGCCGGCAACGTCGATGCACAGTTGCTCGGATTCGGCGGTACAGGGGCCGGCGATCAGGAATAAAGGCTGATCGAGCCCTGCTTCGAATCCGCAGAGCTTCATTTTCCCCTGGCCTGCTGGTTGGCCAGTGCCGCTTTCACGAACGACGTGAACAACGGATGACCCTGACGCGGGTTGGAGGTGAATTCCGGATGAAACTGCACCCCGACAAACCACGGATGCACGTCGGCGGGCAGTTCGATCATTTCGCAGAGATCGGTTCCCGGCGCCCGGCCGGCGACGTGGAGCCCCTTTTCCTCGAGTTGGGCGAGCAGCGTGTTGTTAACTTCGTAGCGATGCCGGTGACGTTCGGTGATTTCCGGTGCACCATAGATTTTGCGCGCCAGCGAACCGTCAGCCAGTTTGCATATCTGGGCGCCGAGGCGCATGGTTCCGCCGATGTCGGAGTCCTCACCGCGTTTCTCGACCTTGCCAGAGGCATCGAGCCACTCGGTGATCAGGCCGATGACCGGATACGGCGTGTCGCGGGCAAATTCGGTCGAGTGGGCGCCAGCCATGCCGGCCACATCGCGGGCAAACTCGACGACGGCCAGTTGCATGCCGAGACAGATACCGAGATACGGCACCTTGTTTTCGCGGGCATAGCGGATGGCGGCAATCTTGCCTTCCGTGCCGCGCCGCCCGAAGCCGCCAGGCACCAGTATGGCGTCGATGTCCTTGAGCAGGCCGCAACCCTCCTTTTCGATGCTTTCCGAATCGAGATATTCGATCGAGACCTTGCTGCGGGTGTGAATTCCGGCATGCTTCAGCGCTTCGATCAGCGACTTGTAGGACTCGGTCAGGTCGACGTACTTGCCGACAAAGGCGATCCTGACTTCGTGCTCCGGGTTTTCCAGCGCCACGATCAGCCGGTTCCAGACTGACAGATCGGCCGCCTTGGCCAGGATGCCGAGCTTGTGGCAGACGATCTCGTCGATCATCTGCTCGTGCAGCATGGCCGGGATCTTGTAGATCGAATCGGCGTCCAGGCACTCGATGACCGCTTCCGGCATGACGTTACAGAACAGCGCGATCTTGCGCCGCTCTTCGACTGGAATCGAGCGATCGGCACGACAGAGCAGAATATCCGGCTGAATACCGATCTGCCGCAGTTCCTTGACCGAGTGTTGAGTCGGCTTCGTCTTCAGTTCGCCGGCAGTGGGGATGTAGGGCAACAGTGTCAGGTGCATGTAGCAGACGTTGTTGCGCCCCTCCTCGATGCCCATCTGGCGAATCGCTTCGAGAAACGGCAGTGACTCGATGTCACCGACCGTGCCGCCGACTTCGACGATGGCGACATCGGCCCCCTCGGCACCGGCCTTGATCTTGGTCTTGATCTCGTCGGTAATGTGCGGGATGACCTGGACCGTCTTGCCGAGGTATTCGCCGCGCCGCTCCTTCTTGATCACCGAGTCATAAACCTGACCCGTCGTGAAATTGTTGCGCTTGCCCATCCTCGTGCTGGTGAAGCGCTCGTAGTGGCCGAGATCGAGATCGGTTTCTGCACCATCCTCGGTGACGAAAACCTCGCCGTGCTGGAACGGACTCATCGTGCCGGGATCGACGTTGATGTAGGGGTCGAGCTTGAGATGGGTAACCTTGATGCCGCGGGATTCCAGAATGGCCCCGAGCGACGCGGCGGCGATGCCTTTGCCCAGGGAGGACACGACACCGCCTGTTACGAATACGAATTTGGTCATGGAAAGACAGGCTGCGGGAAAGCCGAATGATAGCCGAAAAGGGAACATTTCCTCAAATTGGCATCATCTATAATTCGGACTTATTCATTGATCGGTGCTTCCCCATGTCCCAATTTTCCTTTGACGTCGCCCTCGAAGAATTTGAAGCCAAGGTCATCCAGCCATCGCAGCAGGTGCCCGTGGTCATCGATTTCTGGGCCCCGTGGTGCGGGCCGTGCCAGACGCTGAAGCCGATGCTCGAAAAGCTTGCCGAGGAATACGCTGGCCGCTTCCTGCTGGCCAAGGTGAATTCCGACGAAAATCCCGAGCTTTCGCAGCACTTCGGCGTGCGCAGCATTCCCTCGATCAAGGTGCTTTACCAGGGGCAACTAATCGACGAGTTCAACGGCGCGCTACCGGAAGGCCAGATTCGCGCCTTTCTCGATCGCTTCGCACTGCCCGATGCCGGCGGTAGCCTGCGCGAGGAAGCTGCGGCGCTGGTCGCGGCCGGCCAACTTGACGAGGCCCTGGCAAAACTCTCGGAAGCCAGCCGCGAGAAGCCGGGCGACGAAGGCATCCGCCTCGACGCCATCGAGCTTCTGATGCAACTGGGCCGCAACGACGAAGCAAGCCAGTTGCTCGCTGCCGAATACACACAGGAGGCCAGCCGCGCCAACGCCCTGCGCGCGCGCTTGGCGCTGGCCGCCGGTGCTGCCGACACGGCCGAACTCGAAGCGAAGTTGACCGCCAA
>CAZGPO010000016.1:0-3704 GCA_964527745.1 uncultured Dechloromonas sp. | reverse complement strand
CTCGATCCCGCCAGCCGCCTCGAACTGGCCCGCGCCTATGCGGCGGCAAACCGTTTTCGCGAAGCCATGGAGGCGGCGCTCGAAGTCGTCATTCGTGACCGGAACTTCGATGATGGCGCCGGCCGCACAGCGCTACTGCAGCTTTTCGAGGCGCTTGCCGGCAGCGAACAGCATGACGATCTGGTTCGCGAATTCCGCCGCAAGCTTTCCGCTGCGCTGAACTGAAACACGACGGGAAGCGATCGGCGGAGACCGAAACCAAGCCATGACGACCCCCATCTACCGCAGTACCAGCCTGCGCCGGATTGAAGCCACCAATGCCGCCGCACCGCTGATGCAACACGCCGGCGCGGCGGCCTCTGCCTGGGCAACCGAACTGGCGATCGAGCGCGAACGCCCGATTCTCGTTCTTGCCGGTCCCGGCAACAATGGCGGCGATGCCTTCGAAGCCGCCCGCCTGCTGCGCGAACGCTTCTTTACAACCGTTGTCGTGTTTGCCGGCGATCCGCAGCGTCTGCCGGCCGACGCGGCGGCAGCGTACCAGCGTTTTGCCGAGGCCGGCGGCACCACCGTCGGCGATATCCCGAACGATGTTCGTTGGTCGCTGATCATCGACGGCCTGTTCGGTATCGGCTTGGCCCGCGCGCCCGCTGGCAACTACGCCGACTGGATCGTCGCCGCCAATGCACTCGCCGTGCGCGATGCCTGCCCGCTGCTGGCACTTGACTGCCCGTCCGGCCTGGATGCCGATAACGGAGAGGTTTTCCAACCCTGCATCCGCGCCAGCCACACCATTACCTTCATCGGCACCAAGCCTGGCCTGCTGACCGCCGACGGTCCCGATCACTGCGGCGAAATCCATATTGCCGACCTTGAACTGCCTGATGCGCCCGACATTCCCGCCGACGGACACCTGCTCGGCCTGGCCGACTTCGCCAGCCATCTTCAGCAGCGCCCGCGGAACAGCCACAAGGGCAATTTTGGCAGTGCCGGCATTCTCGGCGGCGCGCCGACGATGGTCGGTGCCGCATTCCTTGCCGGGCGGGCGGCGCTCAATCTGGGGGCCGGCCGTGTTTACCTCGGTCTGCTCGATGCCCACCCACCGGCCTGCGACCTGCTGCAACCCGAACTGATGCTGCGCCGCGCGCGTACCCTGTTGCAGACCGAACTGACCGCGCTGGCTTGCGGTCCCGGTCTCGGCGACAGCCTGGAGGCGACGGAACTGCTCGAGGCGGCAATCGCCACATCGCTACCCCTGCTGCTCGACGCTGATGCGCTGAATCTGGTGGCCAGCGAGGGTAACCTGCAAGTCGCGCTGGCCAGTCGCGATGAGCCGGCAGTTCTGACGCCGCATCCGGCCGAAGCCGCGCGCCTGCTCGGGTCGACCACGTCCGAAGTGCAGGCCGACCGTATCGCTGCGGCGCAGGAAATCGCCGCGCACTACCACTGCCATGTCGCACTGAAAGGCTGCGGCACGGTCATCGTAACGGTTGACGGCCGCTGGTGGATCAATTCCACAGGTAATCCCGGCATGGCCAGCGCCGGCATGGGCGATGTGCTGAGCGGCCTGATCGTCGCGCTGCTCGCCCAAGGCTGGCCGGCCGATGCCGCCCTGCTCGCCGGCGTTCATCTGCATGGCGCAGCCGCGGACCGTCTGGTTGCCGACGGTATCGGCCCGGTCGGGCTGACCGCCGGCGAGGTCATCGCTGCCGCACGCCGGTTGTTCAACGCATGGACTGCCAATCCCTCCGCCACCCTGCTTTCCGGTTGAATTCCTGATGCCCATCGCCTTCGATTACCCGCTCGCTGCCGAGATTGCCCGCAACGTCGATGGGGCCCTCGCCGAGGACATCGGCGCTGGCGACCTGACTGCCAGCCTGGTTCCCGGTGAACGCATCGCCCGGGCCACGGTCATTTCGCGTGATTCTGGCGTGCTTTGCGGTTGCGACTGGTTCGATCGTTGCGTCAAGGCGCTCGACCCAAACGCCACGATCACCTGGAACGCCGTTGACGGCGAGCGCATCACGTCCGACCAGGTGCTTTGCGAAATCAGCGCCAATGCGCGCGCCCTGCTCAGCGCCGAACGTAGCGCGCTGAATTTCCTGCAACTGCTGTCGGCGGTCGCCAGCAAGGCCCGCATTTATGCCGACGCAATCGCCGGAACCGGGGCCCAGGTCGTCGATACGCGCAAGACACTGCCCGGACTGCGCATCGCCCAGAAATATGCAGTGCGTTGCGGCGGCGGTGGCAATCACCGGCTGGCGCTGTGGGATGCGATCCTGATCAAGGAAAACCATATCCATGCGGCCGGCGGCATCGCACAGGCGCTGGCTGATGCAAAAAAAGTGGCCGAAAAGGCGGTCGACCGCTGCAAGTTCATCCAGATCGAGGTCGAATCGCTCACCGAACTGGATGTCGCGCTGGATGCCGGGGCGACGATGATCCTGCTCGACAATTTCACGTTGGACATGCTGCGCGAAGCCGCCCGGGTCAACGCCGGTCGGGCGATCCTCGAAGCTTCCGGCAATGTCAGCCTGGAAACCATCCGCAGCATCGCCGAAACCGGTGTCGACCGCATCTCGGTCGGCGCACTGACCAAGGACGTCAAGGCGCTCGATTTGTCGATGCGCTTTGTCGATTGACCGGACAGGCTAGGCGTTGCCGGGATTTTTAGTCATAATCGCCAGCGATCAACAGAAAACAACGAATTCCCAAGGGAGACCCAATGCTGTTTGCTCTGTTTTACGTCGTCGCAATTCTTGTTCTGGTCATGCACTTCACCGGCTTCCTTGCCCGGCATAACCTGGAATGGCTGGTTCTGGTGCTCGCCGTTGCCGTCTTTCCGGCGGTCATCTACCTGTAACCGGCTTGCGCGCAACCAGATCGATCAGGGCGGAATGTCCGCTGTGGGCGTTCCCCTCGTCGATCAGATCTTCGTGCTCTCTGAGCAGCAAGATCTCCCACCCCGAAAATACTTCACGCAAAAACGCTTCGGTATAGAGGTTCTCCACGGCCGACGGACCACCGGTTCGATATTCCAGCTGTTTCGGCGTATAGCCCTGCAGGAACAGCAAACCCCCGGGCTTGACCGCCTGCTGCATGCCGGCAATCTGGCGCGGCCGCTCGGCCGGTCCTGCGAACTGGATGAAGATGCCGACGACGGCATCGAACGCTGCCTGCGGCCAATCCCATTTGAAAATATCGGTCTGAATGAAGTCGACCGCAACGTTCCGTCCACGCGCCAGTTTTGCCGCCTTCTCAAGCGCAACCTGCGAAATCTCGGTCGCCGTGACAGTGCAGCCCTGCTCGGCCAGCCAGACTGAATTTCGTCCCTCGCCATCGGCCACCGACAGGACGTTCATGCCGGCGCCAAAAAAATCGATCTGTGATGCGAGGAATTTGTTGGGCGCCGTGCCGAACAAATAGTCGTCGCCCGCATCGCGATAGCGGGCGGACCAGAAAGCTTCGTGATCGAAGCTCATACGTGCTCGACGACGAATTGCTTGACCGCGTCGACATCCGGCGCCATGACGACGACACGCTGCGGCAGGTTCTCGATGCCCTTCAGGTCGGCCGGCCGGACCGGCTCGCTGCCCAGCGCTTCGCGGATGGTTTCCTCGAATTTGGCCGGCTGGGCGGTTTCGAGGACGATCATCGGAATATTCGGCAGGCGATGTTCGAGCGCCACCTTGAGGCCATCAGCC
>CAZGPO010000015.1:18765-20822 GCA_964527745.1 uncultured Dechloromonas sp. | reverse complement strand
ACCGGCGCCGAAACGCCTGCGTGACCTGCTGCGCGAAAGAGCTTGAGCGAACAGTTACCCTGCTGATTCCTGGCGGAAAGCACAAACCAACCGCTAGAATAGTAGAATTCCCTGTTACTCCCGTCAGGAATCAGCCATGTCTCTGAATACGTCCGACAGCAACAAAAACGAACCCCTGCGGACGGATATCCGTCTTCTCGGCCGCGTCCTCGGCGACACCGTGCGCGAACAGGAAGGCGAAGCAGTCTTCGACATTGTCGAGCGTGTGCGCCAGACGGCTGTGCGCTTTGCGCGGGAGGGCGACCCGGCGGCCCGCGCCGAACTCGCTGCATTGCTCGACCCACTGCCGCGCGATACGACGCAGGCTGTCGTCCGTGCGTTCAGCTACTTCCTGCAACTGGCCAACATCGCCGAGGACGAGCACCATGTCCGGCGCCGCCGCGCCCATGATCTGGCCAACTCGCCGCCGCGCGAGGGCAGTCTCGTCCATGCCCTCGACCGGCTTGCCGACAGCAAGGTCGCCGCCGATGCCGTCGCCGAATTTTTCGACCGCGCCGTCGTCGTCCCGGTCCTCACCGCGCACCCGACCGAAGTGCAGCGCCAGAGCCTGATCCGCAATCACCGCGAGGTCGCTTCCTTGATCGAACAGCGTGATCGGCTGCAACTGACGCCGGAAGAGGACGCCGAAAACCATCTTCGTCTCGCCAACGCCATCCTGACCCTGTGGCAGTCGCGCATGCTGCGCCCGGTACGGCTCAAGGTGCTGGACGAAGTGAAAAACGGCATCAGCTATTTCAAGGAAACCTTCTTCACCGAATTGCCGCGTCTGTACGTTCAGATTGCCCGCCAGCTGCACAAACGCTATCCGCAGAAAATCTGGGCGCTGCCGCCATTTTTCCGGATCGGCAGCTGGATCGGCGGCGACCGCGACGGCAACCCCTTCGTCACCGCCGATATCCTGCGTGAAACGCTGCGCCTGCAGTCAGCGGCCTCGCTCAATCACTATCTCGACGAAATTCACGAACTGGGCAGCGAGTTGCCGCTTTCCGAGCTTTTGGTCGAGACCACCGCGGAACTGAAAGACCTCGCTGAACGCTCCACCGATCATTCGCCGCAGCGCGCCGAAGAGCCCTCCAGCCGGGCGCTGTCGGGCATTTACGCGCGGGTCGCCGCCACCGCCCGGACCCTCGACCACGTCGAGCCGCTGCGCCATGAAATCGGCCAGGCAGCACCGTATGACAATCCGGATGCCCTGCGCGCCGACCTCAAAGTGCTGTCGACCTCGCTCAAGCAGAATGGCAGCGCCGCGCTCGCCGATGGCCGTCTGCGCCGCCTGTTGCGCGCGGTGCAGGTGTTCGGCTTCCATCTGGTGCCGGTCGACCTGCGCCAGAATTCGGAAATCCATGCCCGCACTGTCGCCGAATTGCTGGCCGGCGCCGGACGTTGCCCCGATTACGAGGCGCTTTCCGAGGTCGACCGCAACGAATTGTTGATCGCCGAGATCGCCACCCCGCGCCCGCTCTATTCACCCTACCTCGACTACGCCGAAGAAACCCGGGGCGAACTGGACATCTTTTTCGCCGCCCGCGAACTGCGCCAGCGCTATGGCGCCGCCGCCCTGCCCAACTGCATCATTTCCAAAACCGCCGGCGTTTCCGCTCTCATCGAACTGGCCCTGCTGCTCAAGGAAGCCGGCTTGCTGCGTCCGGGCCTGACGCCGCAACTCGACGTCAACATCATCCCGCTGTTCGAGACCATCGAGGACCTGCAGAAGAGCGCGGCGACGATGGACGCCCTCTTCAGGCTACCGGTCTACCGCCAGTTGATCGCCGGGCGTGGCGACGAGCAGGAAGTCATGCTCGGCTATTCGGACAGCAACAAGGACGGTGGTTTCCTGACCTCGGGCTGGGAGCTTTACAAGGCGGAAATCGAACTGACTCGCATCTTCGCCAAGCATGGTGTGCACCTGCGCCTGTTCCACGGACGCGGCGGCTCGGTCGGCCGCGGAGGCGGCCCTGCCTATCACGCCATCCTCGCCCAGCCAGCCGGCGCCGTCT
>CAZGPO010000015.1:10589-18755 GCA_964527745.1 uncultured Dechloromonas sp. | reverse complement strand
AATCAATAAAACTTCTTTTTCATCTTCTGAAAGAATTATACCTATCACATAAATTACATAAGCAGTAGCTAATACGATTAGTACAACTAACACACCTAATACAGCAAAAATTATATTTTTTAACGTATTCATAGTTTATTTCTCGAAGTGTTGCTCGCGGCGACCCTGGAGGCCAGCCTGACCGACCATGAAAATCGGGTCGAACCGGCCGAGCAGTTCCATTCCGTGATGGACGACCTGTCGCAGCGTGCCTTCACCGTCTATCGCGGCCTGGTCTACGAGACACCCGGTTTCACCACCTATTTCCGCCAATCGACGGTCGTTTCTGAAATCGCCACCCTCAACATCGGCAGTCGCCCCGCTTCGCGCAAACCCTCCGACCGCATAGAAGACCTGCGCGCCATTCCCTGGGTCTTTTCATGGGCGCAGTGCCGCCTGATGCTGCCCGGCTGGTATGGCTTCGGTTCCGCGGTCGACGGCTATTTACAGGAAAATCCGGACGGTCTCGCCACCTTGCGGCGCATGCTTGTCGCCTGGCCTTTCTTCACGAGTCTGCTGTCCAACATGGACATGGTGCTGGCCAAGACCGACCTCGCCATCGCCTCGCGCTATGCCGAACTGGTGAGCGATGCCGAACTGCGCGACAGTATTTTCCGACGCATCAAGGCGGAATGGGAACTGACCCGCCACCACCTTTTCGCCATTCGCGAACAGGATGAATTCCTGGCCGACAATCCCTTGCTGAAGCACTCGCTGCAGCTGCGCTCGCCCTACATGGACCCGCTCAACCACCTGCAGGTCGAATTGCTCAAGCGCCACCGGGCCGGCGAGACCGATGAGCGCGTCGCACGCAGCATCCACATTGCGATCAACGGCATCGCTTCGGGTTTGCGCAACAGCGGATAGACGCTTCCAGTAAAGACCCTGCAGGTTCAGGGCGCCGATTTGCGGCGTAGCGCCTCGAACAGGCAGACAGCAGCAGCAGCGGCAACATTCAGGGATTCGACCGCGCCCGGCATTGGAATCTTTACCCTGAGCCGGGCGGCTTCTAGCAAATGCGGGCTCACGCCCTGCCCCTCGGCACCGAAGATCCAGGCCAGCGGACCGTCCCAGCGCGCCTCGTAGAGCGGAGTCGCTTCGGCCAGGGCGGTGACCACGGTCGTTCCACTGAAATCGGCCATGAATGCGTCCAGATCGGCATCTTCATGAATGGTCAGCGCGAAGTGCGCACCCTGCCCGGCGCGCAATACCTTGGGCGACCACGCCGCAGCGCATCCCGGCCCGAGCAGTGCCTGCCCGATACCAGCCGCCGCCGCGGTACGCAAGATCGTCCCGACGTTGCCCGGGTCCTGCACGGCGTCGAGCAAAATCGCATCCTTTTCGCGGTCGACCGCAACAGTCGCCAGCGGCGTCGCGACAACCGCCAGCAGGCCGCTCGGGGTATCGACCAGCCCGAGGTCGCGCAACAGGCTGTCGGCCAGAACCGTCATATTCCGTCCGGCAACGAAAACAGCGATTTCACCGCCGGTCAGCGCCGATTCGGAAACGACCAGCGTTTCGACCGGACCATAGGCCGCTTCGTAGGCCGCGATCAGATGCACGCCATCGAGCAGGCTACGCCCGCTCTTGCGCCGCTCGCGACCCGATTCGGCCAAGCGCTTCAGTTCCTTGAAAAAGGGATTGACGCGCGAGCGGATCGGTGTCATTGCCGCGCCAGTTGCCGGGCGACCGGACCAAAGCTGCGGCGATGCACCGGCGAAACGCCATGCGTTTCCAGCGCCTGGCAATGTGCCGCCGTCGGGTAACCCATATGGCTGGCGAAACCGTATTGCGGATAACTGGCATGCAGGCTCAGCATGCCGGCATCACGCACGGTCTTGGCCAGGATCGAGGCAGCGGCGATCGAGGCGATCTTGCCATCGCCCTTGATTACCGCCGCGACCGGGATTTCAAGTTGCGGGCAGCGATTGCCATCGACCAGCGCAGCGGTCGGCCGCACAGCCAGGCCTGCCACGGCGCGCTGCATGGCGAGCAGCGTCGCCTGCAGGATGTTGAAGCGGTCGATTTCCTCGACCGTCGCCTCGGCCACCGCCCAGGCCACCGCCCGCTCGCGAATCAGGATGGCCAGCACATCGCGCTTCTTCTCGCTCAATTTCTTCGAGTCGTTCAGTCCGATGATCGGCTGTTCCGGGTCGAGAATGACAGCAGCAGCGACGACTGGTCCGGCCAGCGGCCCGCGTCCGGCTTCGTCGATACCACAGACCAGACCGGGCGGGACGATCAGCTCAGGCATTCGACGACCGCCGCGGCGGCCTTCTCGGCATTGTTCTGGCGCAATTGCAGGTGCAGGTCGGTAAATGTCTCGGCCACCGCCTCGGCATTGTCCTTGTCCTCGTAGAGTTTGACCAGTGCTTCGGCAAGTTTCTCCGGGGTCGCTTCGTCCTGCAGGATTTCCGGCACCACGAAGCGCCCGGAGAGGATGTTGGGCAGGCCGACATAGGGCAGGCGGACGAGGCGTCTGGCGATCCAGTAGGACGAGCGCGCCGCCTTGTAGGTGATGACCATCGGCCGCTTGATCAGCGCCGCTTCCAGCGTTGCCGTTCCGCTCGCCACCAGCGACACGTCGGCAGCCCCCAGGGCGTCCTGTGCGTGCCCGAACAGCAGGCGGAACGGCACTTCGCCGGCTTGTTGCCGGTAGATCGCCGATTCGAATTGCAGGCGCGTCTCGCGGGTCGTCAGCGGCACGACGAATTGCGCATCGGGCAGGAAGCGTTCACGGATCAGTTTGGCGGTCAGCACGAAGGTATCAGCCATTTTTTCCAGTTCGCCCCGGCGACTGCCCGGCAACAAGGCAAATACCGGCAGTTTGCGGGATATGGAAAGTTTTTCGCGTACTGCCTCCTTGCTGGTTTCCAGCGGAATGATGTCGGCCAGCGGGTGTCCGACGAAGGTCACTGGAATGTTCTCTTTCTCGTAAAGCGGCGGCTCCATCGGAAAAAGTGCAAGAACGCGGTTGACCGCGCGCCCGATCTTCTTGATCCGCCCGGCGCGCCAGGCCCAGATCGACGGACTGACATAATGAATCGTCTTGATTCCCGCCGCCTTGAGTTCGATCTCGAGACCAAGATTGAAGTCGGGGGCATCAACACCGATGAAGATATCCGGCCGCAATTCGAGCAAGCGCTTCTTCAACTGGCGCCGGATACCAGCGATTTCGCGGTAATTCTTCAGCGCGTCGATGTAACCCATGACCGACAGCTTGTCGATCGGCCACCAGGCATCAAAGCCCTGAGCCTGCATCTTGGGTCCGCCGATGCCATAAAAGATGGCATCCGGCAGCTTCTTTTTAAGCGCGCCGATCAGGAGGCTGGCCAAGAGATCCCCGGAGGCCTCTCCCGCCACCACGGCAATCCGTACCACCGTGCCCATCAGCGAATAATGCCGCGCTTCGAGGATTCGAGAAAATCGACCATGGGCCGGACATCCGGTGCTGTCTTGGCATGTTCGGCTAGCTTGGACTTGGCCTCTTCGAGCAGCAACCCCGACTTGTACAAGGTGCGATAGGCGCGCTTCAGTTCGGTAATGACCTCGCTGGTGAAACCGCGGCGCTTCAAGCCTTCGACGTGGATGCCATAGGGTTGCGCCGTGTTGCCGGCAACCATCAGATACGGCGGCACATCCTGAAGAACGAGGGACGAGGCGGCGGTAATTACGTGGGCACCGATCCGGCAGAACTGGTGAATGCCGGTAAAGCCGCCAAAAATGACAAAATCGTCGACCGTGACGTGGCCGGCCAGCGAGGCGCCATTGGCAAAGATGGTCTTGTTGGCGACATGGCAATCATGCGCGATATGCACATAGGCCATCAGCCAGTTGTCGTCGCCGATGCTGGTCAGGCCCCCGCCCTGGACAGTGCCCAGGTTGAAGGTGCAGAACTCGCGAATCGTGTTGCGCTCGCCGATTTCCAACCGCGTCGGTTCGCCGGCGTATTTCTTGTCCTGCGGCACCTCACCCAGCGAACAGAACTGGAAGATACGATTATCGCGGCCGATGCGGGTATGGCCCTTGATCACCACATGCGAACCGATCTCGGTGTTGTCGCCGATCTCGACATCGGGACCGATGATCGAATAGGGGCCGATCGCGACGTTGGTGCCGATCCGGGCGCCGGGATCGACGATAGCGGTGGCGTGGATCATGTCAGATATCCCGCTTGGCCGACATCAGGCGCGCCTCGGCCACCAGTTGACCTTCGACGCGGGCCTCGGCCTTGAATTTCCAGACGCCGCGCATGTGGCGCTCGATCTCGACATGCAGATGCAACTGGTCACCCGGCACGACCGGCTTCTTGAAACGCGCCTCGTCGATGCCGGCGAAGAAGAATAGGCTGTTCGGGGTCGGCTTCTCGCCGGCGGTCTTGAAGGCAAGGATGCCCGCCGCCTGGGCCAGCGCTTCCATGATCAGTACACCCGGCATCACCGGGTAACCCGGAAAGTGTCCGACAAAATGTGGTTCATTGACACTGACGTTCTTGTAGGCATGAATCGACTTGCCTGGCTCGATCGCGACGACACGATCGACCAACAGGAAGGGATAACGCTGCGGGAGATGCTCGAGAACTTCCATGATGTCCATTTAATCAAACCTCTATTTGTATTTGTTTAAGTTTTTTCTCAAGTTCTGAAATACGCTCCGCGAGACGTGAGAGACGCCTGATATGCGCAGCATTGCGTATCCACTCATCGTGTGTGTCAAGCGGGAAGACGCTGGTATAGCGACCCGGCTGGGTAATGCTCTTCATGATAAGCGAACCGCCGGAAAGTACTGTCCCCGACGCCAGGGTTACATGGCCGGAAATCATGCCGGCACCGCCGACGATGCACTGCTCACCTAGCGTCACGCTACCGGAAAGACCAGCACAACCAGCCAACACGCTGTTGGCGCCGATGACGCAGTTATGGGCGATCTGCACCAGGTTGTCGATCTTGCAACCGTCACCGATCACGGTGTCATCCAGAGCGCCACGGTCAACCGTCGTATTGGCGCCAATTTCGACATCGTCGCCGATTCTGACGCCGCCAATCTGGGGAATCTTGATCCAGTTTTTTCCTTCCGGCGCAAATCCGAAGCCATCGGCGCCAATCACCACACCTGAATGAAGAATCGCCCGCTTGCCAATCCGGCAGCCATGATAAATCGTGACCTGCGGATAGAGAATGCTACCGGCGCCAATGCTGACATCGTCGCCGACGCAGCAACCAGCATGAATGATTACTCCCTCACCCAGGCTGACCCGCTTCCCGATGCTGACGTGCGGACCAATAGCGGCATCACCCGGTAACGAAGAAGCAACGACCGCCGACGGATGGATGCCGCTGAAGCCGACGCGCGCCGGATTCAGCAATGCCGCGACACGGGCATAGTAAGCATATGGATTTTCGGTGACGATGCGTGGCCCGCTGAATGCGTCCGCAGCATCGGGGGCCAGAATAATGGCGGCGGCCTGTGTCGAATGCAGTTGCGACTTGTATTTGCGATTGGCGAGAAAAGCGATGTCCCCGACGCCGGCTGATGTCAGCGTGGAAATGCGCCGAATCAGCGTTTGTCCGTCACCAAGCACATCGCCGCCCAAGCGGGCGGCGATATCGGAAAGGGTGAACCGCAACTCGCAGGCTTGCGCCATTACTTGCCTTCGGAGAGGGCCTTGATCACGCGATCGGTGATATCGATCTTGGGACTGACCACCACCGCGTCCTGCAGGATCAGATCATACTTTTCTGTCTCGGCGATCTGCTTGATTGCCTTGTTGGCCTTTTCGATCACGGCGGCATTCTCTTCGTTCTGGCGCAGGTTCAGGTCTTCGCGGAACTCACGCTGGCGGCGCTGAAACTCACGCGAAAGCTCGGCGAATTCCTTTTCCTTGGCACGCCGCTCGGTTTCCGCCATGGTCACCGAATTTTTCTCCAGATTGGCCTGCAAGGACTGGATTTGCTTGGCCATGGCCTGCAGATCCTGGTCGCGCTTGGAAAACTCGCTTTCGAGTTTCTTGCCGGCCTTCTGCGCCGCCGGAGCATCGCGGAAAATACGCTGCGTATTGACGTAGCCGACCTTCAGTTCGGCCGCAGCCTCACCGGCAACGAGCAGCAAGGCAGACATCAAAGATGCAAGAACATAGGACTTGGCTTTCAACATGTCACTCCTGAATTAAAAGTTTGTACCGAGCTGAAACTGGAAATATTCAGTCTTGTCGCCATCCTGCTTGTTGATGGGATACGCATAACTGAGCTTGAGCGGACCGACCGGCGAAATCCAGGCGAACGACAAACCGGTAGAATATCGCAGACTATCATCGATGCCAGGCACCCCGGGAGAAGTTCCACTGCTGGCCCAGACCTGACCAACATCAACGAACCAGCCGAGGCGGATATTTTTTTCCATGCCCGGGATACCCCAAAGCAACTCGGACTGACCGATGAAGCGCTCGTTGCCGCCCATGGCATTGCCATAGATATCCTGCGGCCCCAGGCTACCCGCCTTGAAACCGCGAACCGTATTGACGCCACCTGCGTAGAAGTTCTTGTAAAACGGCAAACTGGTGGTATCACCGTAGCTATTTCCGTAACCTACCTCGCCGTTCAGCATCCAGGTAAATGACCGGGAAACGGCAAAGTAGCGTTGCAACTGATACGAAGCTTTGTAGAAAGTCAGATCACCGCCCGGAACAGCTACTTCAAAGGCTGCCTTCTGATACCAACCCGTCGTCGGGAACAAAAAACTGTCCTTGCCGTCGCTTACCCAGTTTACCGTAAGCGGAATTGTCATATTGGTCGCCGATGGTTCCGACGAATTCGGGTCGCCACCTGTTTCTTCGACAAACTGGATTGTCTGGGGCGAGGAGGTTCCCCTAAACGCGGTAATTTTGGTCTGATCGACGCCAGCGCCAAAACTCAGGGATTGCTTTTCGCCAATCGGGAAGCCGAAACGGACCATGCCGCCATCCGATGAAGACTTGTACGGCGTTACGGCAGTCGTCGATGTCGAGGTGGTGTCTACATTTCGATGATAGAGATCAAAACCCAGGCTGATCCCATCGACCGTGAAATACGGATTGGTGTAGGAGAACGAATACAATTGGTTGATCTTGCCGGAATTGACGGCGATCGTCACATTGTTGCCGCTACCGAGAAAGTTGTTTTGGGCGATCGAGCCTGAAAACACGACACCTTCAGTACTCGACAGGCCAACCCCGACCATCAGGTTACCGGTCGGCTTCTCGACGACATTGAGATTGACGTCGAGCTGATCGCTCGTTCCCTGGACTGCCGGCGTCTCAACCGTTACTTCGGAGAAATAACCCAGACGATCAAGGCGTGCCTTCGATGCATTGATGCGCTCGCCATCATACCAGCCACCCTCCATCTGGCGAAGTTCGCGACGGATCACTTCGTCACGCGTCCGTGTGTTGCCGGAAATGTTGATGCGGCGGACATAAACCCGCTTGCCCGGGTCAACGAAGATGGTGAAGGCGACCTGGCGTTTTTCCTTGTCGACTTCAGGCGCTGCATTAACGTTGGCGAAAGCATAGCCTTCCTTACCCAGACGTTCGCTGATCGCCTTGTTCGATTCGTTGAGCTTTTCACGCGAAAAAACATCGCCCGGTTTTACCAGAACGAGCTTCCGCAATTCCTCTTCGCTGATCGTGAAATCACCGGCAAGCTTGACCGATGACACTTGGAAGCGCTCGCCTTCGTTGATATTGATGGTGATGAAGATATCCTGCTTGTCGGGGGATATCGAAACCTGCGTCGAGTCGACGGCAAATTCCAGATAACCACGATCCATGTAAAAGGACTTTAGCTTTTCGAGATCGGCCGAGAGCTTCTGCCGCGAATACTGGTCATTTTTGGTGTACCAGGTGATCCAGCCCGGCGTCGTCAGCTGGAAAAGGCCCTGCAACTCTTTCTCAGTGAAATCCTTGGCGCCGATGATATTGATCTGACGGATCTTGGCCGCCGCGCCCTCTTCGATGTTGAAATTGATGCCGACACGGTTGCGTTCGAGCGGCGTCACCGTCGTCGTGATTTCGACACCGTACTTGCCCTTGGTCAGGTACTGGCGCTTGAGTTCCTGTTCGGCCTTGTCGAGCAACGCACGATCGAAGATGCG
>CAZGPO010000015.1:7180-10579 GCA_964527745.1 uncultured Dechloromonas sp. | reverse complement strand
ACCGATCTCCTTGAGCGCCTTGATGATCACATCCTTCTCGAATTCCTTCATCCCGACAAAGTCGATCTGGGCGATGGCCGGCCGTTCCTGGACCGCGACCACCATGACGCCGCTGTCGACCTCGATGCGCACGTCCTTGAAAAAGCCGGTGGCGAAGAGACTTTTGATCGACTGCGCAGCCTTTTCATCGGTCAGCGTCTCCCCGACCTTGACCGGCAGGTAGCCGAACACCGTCCCCGCCTCGGTACGCTGGATGCCCTCGACGCGGATGTCCTTGACGACAAAAGGTTCGAAGGCTAGAGAGGGTAGCGAAAAGAGTCCGGCAATCAGAGCGGAGAGAAGGGATTTCTTCATTTTTCAGCCGGAAAACAGGCGATTCATGTCATTAAAAAAGGCGAAAGCCATCAGCACGAAAAGAATGGAAAGCCCGACCTGCTGGGAAATTTCCATCGCCCGCTCGGAGAGGGGCCGACGCCTGACGACTTCAATCATATGATACATCAAATGCCCCCCGTCCAGAACCGGGATCGGCAGCAGATTCAGCACGCCCAGACTGATGCTGACCAGGGCCATGAACTTGAGGTAATAGTCGATGCCAAGCCGCGCCGATTGGCCAGCGTAGTCGGCAATTGTCACCGGACCGGACAGATTTCGCCAGGAAACCTCGCCGGTCAGCATCTTGCCGAGCATGACCAGGCTGAATACCGACTTGTCCCAGGTTTCGACAACGGCCTTGACCCCGGCTTCGAAAAAACCGTAACGTACAAAAGTCTTTATTTCACGCCGGGTATCCTGGCTCTCGGCGACAGCCACGCCGACCCTGCCGAACCGCTTGCCGCGCTCGGAAATCGCCTCCGGAACGACGTCGACCGCAACGATCCGCCCATCACGCAGCAATTCGACGCGCAATGAGCGCTCGGCAGCATCGCGGACCTGCAGTACGAAGTCGTGCCAGTTACCCACCGCCACCCCATCGATCGCGACGATTTCGTCGCCCTGGCGCATGCCGGCGGCCTCCCCGGGGCTACCCGGCATCACCTTGCCGACCAGTGGCGGAATATCGGGCCGGAAGAAACGGACACCCAGACGCTCCAGGGCATCGCCTTCCCAGCCCTGCTCGCCGGCGGCCGCCAGTGGCAAGCGGCGTAGCGCAACTTCCCGCTGTTCGTTGATCACTTCGAGATCGGTGCTTTCCTGGCCAACCGCCTTGTGCAGCAGCATCCAGCGCAAATCGTTCCAGGTCGTGACCGGTTCGCCATCGACCGCCCTGACCAGTTCGCCGTTGGCGATACCGGCTACAGCGGCCGGCGAGTTGGCAGGCGGTGTGCCGAGAATCGGGCGCAATTCATCGCTGCCCAGCATGAAAACCGCCCAGTACAGGAAAATCGCCAGAACGAAATTGGCGACTGGTCCGGCAACGACAATCAGGCTGCGTTTGCCGACCGATTGCCGGTTGAAGGCACGCTCACGCTCTGCCGGCGCCACCTCGCCTTCACGCTCGTCGAGCATCTTGACATAACCGCCGAGCGGGAAAATGCTGATTGCCCACACCGTTTCATCCTTGCCGAAACGGCGTTGCCAGAGCGTGCGCCCGAAGCCGACCGAAAAACGCAACACGCGAACGCCGCAAAGGCGCGCCGCCAGATAGTGCCCGAACTCATGGACGACGATGAGGACACCGAGGACGACGAGAAAGGCGGCGAGATAGAGCGGAAACTGGCTCATGCGGCAATGACTTCGCTGATCAGGGCGGAGGCAATACGCCGCGCTTCGGCATCGGCCGCCAACACGTCGCCAAGGCTGCCCTCGGGACCGGCAGGCAGCGCAGCCAGCGTCGCCTCGATCAGATGCGGAATGCCAAGGAAGGGCAGGCGGCGGTCGAGAAACGCAGCAACGGCAATTTCATTGGCAGCATTAAGGATTGCCGGCGCCGTACCACCTGCGCGTAACGCCGTATAGGCCAGTTGCAGGCAGGGAAAACGTTCGAAATCCGGCGCTTCGAAATCGAGGCGGGCGATCTGGAACAGGTCGAGCGACGGCACGCCGGCGTCGATACGCTCCGGATAGGCCAGCGCGAAGGCGATCGGTGTTCGCATGTCGGGATTGCCAAGCTGGGCGAGAACGGAACCATCGGCGTATTCGACCAGCGAATGAATGACGCTCTGCGGATGAACGACGACCTGAATCTGCTCGGGCGCACAGGCGAACAACCAGTGCGCCTCGATCACCTCGAGCCCCTTGTTCATCATTGATGCCGAATCGACCGAAATTTTCGGCCCCATGACCCAGTTCGGGTGGGCGCAGGCGGCCTCCGGCGTCACTTCGGCCAGAGCGGCGCGCGGGGTGGTGCGGAATGGTCCGCCCGACGCGGTCAGCAAAATCCGGCGCACGCCACATTCTGACAAACCACGCGAGAAATCAGATGGAAGCGATTGAAATATAGCGTTATGTTCGCTGTCGACTGGAAGCAATACAGCACCATGTTCATGCGCCGCGTGCATGAACAACTCACCCGCCATGACCAGCACTTCCTTGTTAGCCAGCAAAATTTTCTTGCCGGCCTTGGCCGCGGCCAGGGTCGGTTCCAGTCCGGCCGCGCCGACGATGGCCGCCATCACCGCGTCGACATCCGGATGCGCAGCCATCTCGACCAGTGCCGTCATGCCGTGCCGCACCAGCGTTGACAGGCCGGCGTCACGGCAACGGGTGTCGAGTTCCTTGGCCAGCGCGGCATCGCGGACGACGGCAAATTCCGGCTTGAATTCGTGAATCTGCTCGAACAACTTGTCGACCTGGGTATGCGCGCACAGCGCGAACACTTCGTAGCGATCGGGGTGGCGGCGAATGACGTCGAGCGTACTGGCGCCGATCGAGCCGGTGGCACCGAGAATCGTGATTTTCTGGCGCTGCATCAACCCTGTCCCCGCAGCACGAGCAGCCAGAGCAAGGCAACGACGGGCAACGTCGATGTCAGGCTGTCGATGCGATCGAGTACGCCGCCATGCCCGGGCAGAACGTTGCTGCTGTCCTTGATGCCGGCCTGGCGCTTGAGCATCGATTCATAGAGATCGCCAACGATGCTGATCGCGGTCACCGCCAGCAAAGCGAGAACCCACAAGGGCAGCGCGACCGGCGTAAACGAGAAGCCGAGACGCAGGGCAATGCCATAGAGAACGACGCCGACGCCTGCCCCGATCGCCCCTTCCCAGGTCTTGCCGGGGCTGATCGACGGCGCCAGTTTGTGCTTGCCGAAAGCCTTTCCCGAAAAATAGGCAGCCACATCAGCCATCCAGACGATCGCCAGCACTGCCAGCAAGACGCCCGCCCCGGCAACCCGCAACTGGACGAGGGCCAGCCAGGTCGGGAAGAGAACCACCAGGCCTATGATCAGACCCGGCA
>CAZGPO010000015.1:0-7080 GCA_964527745.1 uncultured Dechloromonas sp. | reverse complement strand
AGGGCCCAATAGATCTGGGGCAGAAAAAACAGGCTGGGCAGAACCAGCGCCAACAAGACCAAAGCAGTGATGACGCGAGTCTTAAGCACCGGCAGCACCGACCAGTTGCTCGCTGGTCCGACCAAAGCGCCGTTCGCGACTCTGGTAGGAAGCGATCGCCAGATCGAACTCGGCACGATCGAATTCCGGCCACAGGGTCGTGGTGAAATAAAGCTCGGTATAGGCGAGTTGCCAAAGCAGGAAATTGCTGATGCGCTCTTCGCCGCCGGTACGGATGAAGAGATCCGGTTCGGGGGCGAAATGCATCGACAAAAAGGGTTCCAGATCGCCCTCGACCCAATCAGCACGTTTTTCCGGCTGCGCGGCCAGCATGGCATTGACCGCCTGCATGATGTCCCAGCGCCCACCGTAGTTGGCGGCGATGGTCAGGTGCAGGCGCGAATTCGCTGTAGTTCGTTCCTCCGCCGAACGGATCAGTCCCTGCAGGCGGGTGTCGAAGCGTGACAGGTCGCCGATCACGCGCAGGCGCACGCTATTGCGATCCAGTTTGTCGACTTCCTGTTCGAGGGCCTTGACGAACAACTGCATCAGCAGGCTGACCTCCTCCTGCGGACGACGCCAGTTTTCCGAACTGAAGGCAAACAGCGTCAGGTATTCGACACCGAGCTCAAGGCAGGAGCGCACGGTCTCGCGCACCATTTCAACACCCTTGGCGTGCCCTGAAAAACGCGGCAGGAAGCGTTTTTTTGCCCAGCGGCCATTGCCGTCGAGAATGATGGCGACGTGCCGGGGCACGGCTGCCGCCGTTGGAATCTGTCGCGTCGAACTGGTGAATAGCGCCATGCAGGCTGCGATCAGTCCAGAACCTGGCTCAAACCTGCATCAGCTCGGCCTCTTTATGGGCGAGCATCTTGTCGACTTCAGTAACGTAGCGATCGGTAAGCTTCTGGATTTCGTCCTGCGCCTTGCGCTCGTCGTCCTCGGGAATTTCGTGCTTCTTCAACGCATCCTTGAGATGGGCATTGGCGTCGCGACGCAGGTTGCGAATCGCCACCTTGGCGGCCTCGCCCTCATGCTTGACGACCTTGATCATTTCCTTGCGTCGCTCTTCGGTCAGCGCCGGCATCGGCACACGAATCATTTCGCCCTGCGAAGCCGGGTTGAGACCAAGATCGGAGTCGCGAATGGCCTTCTCGACGGCCTGGACCATTTTCTTTTCCCACGGCTGCACGCCGATGGTCCGGGCATCGACCAACGTGATATTGGCGACCTGATTGACCGGCACCAGCGAGCCATAGTAATCGACCTGGACATGATCCAGCAGGCCTGTATGGGCGCGGCCGGTCCTGATTTTTAGGAGGTCATTCTTGAGTGCCTCCAGCGACTTCTGCATCTTGCTTTCGGCTGTATTCTTGAGTTCCGGGATCATTGTCATCTCCTCAGCAGTAGACCAGCGTCCCCTCGTCTTCACCGCAGACCACGCGCTTCAGTGCGCCGGCCTTGAAGATCGAGAACACGTTGATCGGCAGTTTCTGATCGCGACAAAGGGCAAAGGCCGTGGCGTCCATGACGGCCAGATTCTTGGAGATCGCGTCGTTGAAGCTGATTTTGTCGAAGCGGGTCGCCTTCGGGTCCTTCTTCGGGTCGGCCGAATAAATGCCATCGACCTTGGTCGCCTTGAGGACGATTTCGGCGCCGATTTCTGACCCGCGCAAGGCGGCGGCTGTATCGGTCGTGAAAAATGGGTTGCCGGTACCGGCGCCGAAGATGACGATCTTGCCCTCTTCCAGATAGCGTATGGCCTTGCCGCGGATGTAAGGCTCAACCACCTGCTCGACGTTCAGCGCCGACTGCACGCGGGCATTCAGACCCGCCTGACGGAAGGCATCGGACAACGCCATGGCGTTCATCACCGTGGCCAGCATGCCCATGTAATCGGCAGTCGCGCGGTCCATCCCGGTGGCCGTGCCGGCCATCCCGCGAAAGATGTTGCCGCCACCGATGACGACGCCGATTTCCACACCCAGGTCGGCAACCGCCTTGATCTCCCCGACGATTTCCGCGATGGTCTGCGGATTGATGCCGTAGGCGTCGTTGCCCATCAGGGCCTCGCCCGAGAGCTTGAGGAGGATGCGTTTGTACCGGGGCGTGGTCATGGCGTTTCCTTGCAGATTACTTCTTGGCGGCAGCGGCAGCAGCCTGGGCAGCGACTTCGGCGGCGAAGTCGTCGACGCGCTTCTCGATGCCCTCGCCAACCACGAACAGCGTGAAGCCGGCCACCGAGGCGCCCTTGGTCTTCAACAGTTGCTCGATCGTCTGCTTGCCGTCCTCGGCCTTGACGAACACCTGACCGAGCAGGGTGACGTCCTTGAGGTATTTCTGGACGGTGCCTTCGGCGATCTTTTCCAGCATCGCTTCCGGCTTGCCGGCTTCGCGTGCCTTTTCGATGGCGATGCGGCGCTCGGTATCCAGAAGCTCCGGAGAAATACCGGAAGAATCCAGCGATTTCGGCTTGGAGGCAGCGATGTGCATCGCCAGATCCTTGGCCAGTTGCTCGTCTCCACCAACGACATCGATCACGACGCCGATCTTGGAACCGCCGTGAACATACGAGGTCAGCTTGCCTTTGGCCTCGATGCGCACAAAACGGCGAATCGTCATGTTCTCGCCGATCTTGCCGACCAGCGCCGAGCGGGTCGATTCGACCGTGCCCTCGCCCATCGGCAGCGCCGACAGCGCAGCGACATCTGCCGGACTCTTGGTCGCGACCAGTTCGGCGCAACCCTTGGCCAAGGCGATGAATTCGTCGTTCTTGGCAACGAAATCGGTTTCGCTATTGACTTCGATCATCGAGCCGAGCTTGCCGTCGGCTGCGATATACAGACCGACCACGCCTTCTGCGGCGATGCGGGAAGCCGCCTTGCTCGCCTTGTTGCCCAACTTGACGCGAAGGATCTCTTCGGCCTTGGCCATGTCGCCATCGGCTTCGGTCAACGCCTTCTTGCATTCCATCATTGGCGCATCGGTCTTGCCACGCAGTTCTGCGACCATGCCTGCGGTAATTGCCGCCATATTCTTATCTCCTGAACTTTTCAAACTGGCGGGGCACCAGGCCCCGTCCATGCAACTTTATTCTGCAGCTTCCTGCACCTCGACGAATTCGTCGTCACCGCCGGCATCGACGATTTCCTGGATGACCTGGCTGCGGCCTTCGAGGATGGCATCGGCAACGCCGCGGGCGTACAACTGAATGGCGCGGGACGAGTCATCGTTGCCGGGAATGACGTAATTGACGCCGTCCGGGGAATGGTTGGTATCGACCACACCGATGATGGGAACACCCAGCTTGCCGGCTTCGGTGATGGAGATCTTGTGGTAGCCGACGTCGATGACGAAAATTGCATCCGGTACGCTGGCCATATCCTTGATGCCGCCGATCGACTTCTGCAGCTTTTCCATTTCGCGGCGGAAGGTCAGCGCTTCCTTTTTCGGCATCTTTTCCAGATCGCCGGCTTCGACCGCAAGTTCCATTTCCTTGAGGCGCTTGATCGAGGTCTTGACCGTCTTGAAGTTGGTCAGCATGCCGCCCAGCCAGCGCTGGTCGACATACGGCGCACCGGCGCGCTGGGCTTCCTGGGCGACGATTTCGCGGGCCTGACGCTTGGTACCGACAAACAGGACTGTGCCGCGATTGGCGGACAGTTTTTTGACGAAGGCCATGGCTTCGTTGTACTTGGCCAGGGTCTGTTCGAGGTTGACGATGTGGATCTTGTTGCGGGCGCCAAAGATGTACGGGGCCATCTTGGGGGACCAGAACCGGGTTTGGTGACCGAAGTGGACACCTGCCTCCAGCATTTCACGCATGGTTACGGACATACAAAAACTCCTTAAGGGTTGAACCGCCACCCGCCAGCAACGCCCGCCATGCTTGAATTCTGGCGGACACCCTTAATCGGCGGATGTGTGGATTGATTGCCCCCATCAGGCGGGCAACCGCTTTTTCGAGCCTTTGGACTCGGAAAAACTTTTGAATTATATCATCGGCAAGGCCTGAAAACAAAGCTCAATAGCCGTTCTGTTTCAACGAAAGCAGTTGCAGCATGCGCGCCAGATAAGGTTGCCAGTCGGGCATCTGCAGGCCGAAATCATGTTCGATGCGCGAACAGTCGAGCCGCGAATTCAGCGGGCGCTCGGCAGGTGTCGGGTATTCGCTGCTCGGAATGGGAAAAATCGCGCCGGACTTCAGCCGCAAGTCGAACCCTGGCATGCTTGCGGCCAGTTCAACGATGGTCGTTGCGAATTCGTGCCAATTTACCGGTCGACCGCAACAGAGGTGGTAGAGCCGCTGTTCGTCGCGCTGCATCGTGTCACCTTGGCGCAGCATGGCGAGCACCACGCCAGTCACCGTCGCGATCATTGCCGCCGCGGTCGGCGAGCCGACCTGGTCATTGACCACATTCAACGTTTCCTTTTCACGCGCCAGGCGCAGGATGGTCTTGACGAAATTTGCGCCGCGCGCACCGAACACCCAACTCGTCCTGAAAATGACCGATTTGCCGCCGACTGCCCGGATCGCTTCCTCGCCCGCCAGCTTGCTGCGGCCATAGACGCTGCGTGGCCCGGTCGGATCATCCTCCCGATACGGCGCCGGCTTGTCGCCATCAAACACATAGTCGGTCGAATAGTGAATCAGCAGTGCGCCCAGCCTGGCGGCCTCTTCAGCCATGATGCCGGGCGCCTCGCCATTGATCTGCAGCGCCAGTTCGGGTTCCGCTTCAGCACGATCGACCGCCCTATAGGCCGCAGCCTTGACGGTCACCGCCGGTCGGAACTGCCGGATCACTGAACGCAGGTGATCAAAATCGGTCACATCGCAGACTGAACGATCGCAGGCCACGACCTCGCCGTGCGGCGCCAGCGAACGCTGAAGCTGCCAGCCGACCTGACCGTTTTTGCCGAGAAGAAGAATGCTCATTGTTTTCCAGCGCCAGACCAAAGTCTGGAATTATGCCAGCATAGCCACCGTCAGCTTTGAGAATGGCCCCTGATCCATTATCCTTGCCCCTCCCCAACCGTCCAGCCCGCCCCCGTTTATGAGCATTTCGATCAAGACGCTCGAAGAAATCGAAAAAATGCGCGTCGCCGGCCGCCTCGCCTCGGAAGTGCTCGACTACATCGAGCCTTTCGTCAAGGCAGGCGTCACCACCAACGAACTCGACCGCCTCTGCCACGACTACACGGTCAATGTGCAGGGTGCCGTTTCGGCGCCGCTCAACTACGCGCCTTCCGGCCACAATCCCTACCCGAAATCAATTTGCACCTCGGTCAATCATCAGGTCTGCCATGGCGTGCCGGGTGACCGGGTGCTGAAGAACGGCGACATCGTCAATCTCGACGTGACGCCGATCAAGGATGGTTACCACGGCGACACCAGCCGCATGTACCTGATCGGCGAAGCCTCGATCCAGGCCAAACGGCTCTGCGAAATTACCTTCGAATGCCTCTGGCTGGGCATCTCCGTGGTACGCCCCGGCGGCCATATCGGCGATATCGGCGCGGTCATCCAGAAACACGCCGAAAAGAATGGCTACTCGGTGGTGCGCGAATTCTGCGGCCACGGCATTGGTGCCAAGTTCCACGAAGATCCGCAGGTGACCCACTACGGAAAGGCCGGCACCGGCGCCCGGATGGAACCCGGCATGATCTTCACCATCGAGCCGATGATCAATGCCGGCAAGGCCGCCATTCGCGAAATGGCCGACGGCTGGACCATCGTCACCAAGGACCACAGCCTGTCGGCACAATGGGAACACACGGTGCTGGTCACCGACAGCGGATACGAAGTTCTGACCCTTTCTGCCGGTTGCCGCCCGAAGCCTGACTGGATTGTCTGATGACGCTTGATCTTGCCGCCCTGCGCGGTGAAGTCAAGGCCGGGCAGCAGGCGCTGCGCGAAGCCTATGCGCTGACCAACGATGCACTGAGCCTGCTCCACTCGCGCTGCCGGCAGGTCGATGATGCGCTCGTCCGCCTGTGGAAAAGCCTCGACATGCCCGCGGTACTGGCACTGGCGGCTGTCGGCGGCTACGGGCGCGGCGAGCTTTACCCGGCTTCGGACATCGATTTGCTGATTCTGCTGCCCCATGAACCCGATGCCGGGCTTCAGGAAAGCCTTGAGCGCCTGGTCGGCCACTTCTGGGATATCGGCCTCGAAATCGGTCACAGCGTACGTACGATCCAGGAGTGCGTCGACGAAGCCACCGGCGACATCACGATCCAGACCTCTCTCGTCGAAGCCCGCCTGCTGACCGGCAACCAAGCCCTGTTCACCACCCTCCGCAAGCGTCTGCGCGGCAACCTCGATCCGCTGCTGTTCTTCGAACGCAAGCGCCTCGAACAGCAGGAACGCCACCTGCGCTTCAACGAGACACCCTACAGCCTGGAACCCAACTTCAAGGAAGCGCCGGGCGGCCTGCGCGACCTTCAGGTCATTTTCTGGGTTGCGCGCGTTGCCGGTTTCGGCACCAGCTGGTCCGACCTCGAAAAAAACGGTTTCCTGACCGCCGACGAACTCCTGCATATCGAAGGCTGCGAAGACTACCTGCGCCACCTGCGCATCCGCCTGCACCTGATGGTCGGACGCCGCGAGGACCGCCTGCTGTTCGATTACCAAAACACGCTGGCCGCCGAGTACGGCATTGAGTCGACCCCGGGAAAGCGTGCTTCCGAACGCCTGATGCAGGGCTATTACCGCAACGCCAAGACCGTCGCGCTGACCAATACGATCCTGATGCAGAACATCGGCGCCGCGCTGGCGCCGGAAAGCGAGCGGCTGCCGCAACCGATCGACGCCAATTTCCAATCGGTCGGCGGCCTGCTCGACGTTTGCGATGAAGAGGCCTTCAATCACGACCCGGGCCTGATTTTCGAGAGTTTCCTCGTCATGCAGCGGCATTCGGACCTGCATGGCATGACTGCCCGCACCCTGCGCGCGCTGTGGCGCGCCCGCGAGCTGATCAGCCCAGAATTTCGCGTCCATGCGGAACACCGCGCCGCTTTCGTCAGGCTGATTCAGGGCCG
>CAZGPO010000014.1:0-21272 GCA_964527745.1 uncultured Dechloromonas sp. | reverse complement strand
CTGATCGACACTGGTTATCGCTTTGGCGGCAAGAACCCGGAGGCAGGACTCGATTGTAGCGGTATGGTGAGTTATATCTACGGCCGCGCCGCAGGCCTGAGCGTAAAAGGTAGCGCTGCCGACATTGCACGCAGTAGCCGGCCGATCGAACCGGAGTCCCTGCGCCCCGGCGATCTGGTGTTTTTCAACACGCGCAACCGGCCGTTCTCGCATGTCGGTATCTACCTGGGCAACGCCCGTTTCGTCCATGCTCCTTCGAGCAACGGCAAGGTGCGGATCGACCGCCTGAGCGATCGCTATTACGCCCAGCGCTTCGAGGCGGCGCGAACTTTCTTCGATTGACCTGGCAGCCAGACGTTAGATTGGACGTGATCGCGCGCAAACGTTAGAATCGCGCCTCCCCACCCTCCGTTGGGAGTTCGGTGAAATTGGCAATGGCCAATTTGCCACTGTTGCCGAAGGCACGTATCCTTAGTGCCCACACCATGCGCCCGTGTTGAAACGGATATCATACAGCCCTCCGAAGGCTGCGTTCCAGGTTCGATTCCTGGCGGGCGCGCCAACACTAAAAATCTGGCATGCTCAAAACGTGCGCGCTTGATTCCGACTCAGATTATCTTGCAGACTTCCGCAAAGTTCGGACGCGGACTACGCGGGAACAACTGCGCTGTATCTCCGTAGCCGAGGTTGCAGATGAAGTTGGTCTTGATCTGTGTATTTTTGAAAAATTCGGCGTCGACCGCAGCAGTATCAAATCCGGACATTGGCCCACAGTCGAGACCGAGGGCACGCGCGGCGAGCATGAAATAGGCGCCCTGCAGGCTGCTGTTGCGAAAAGCCGTGGCGCTGATCAGCGCGTCGTTTCCGACAAACCACGATTTGGCGTCGGCGTGTGGAAAAAGTCGCGGCAGCTCGTCGTAAAAGGCCATGTCCATACCGAGCAGCGCGGTAACCGGAGCGGCAAGTGTCTTGGCGCGGTTACCCTCCATCAGCAAGGGGACCAGGCGTGCCTTGGCTTCCGGTGACTTGACGAAGACTGTGCGTAAAGGCCAGCAATTGGCACTGGTCGGTCCCCATTTCATCAGGTCGTGCAGTTCTGCAAGAAGGCTGTCGGAGACCGCTTTGTCCTGCCAGGCGTTATGGGTCCGGGCGCTGTTGAAAAGTTGGTCGAGCGTAGCGCTATCGAGTTTCATGTGAGTTCCATTTTTAAGTGACTTTGGCCGGATTTTGTCGTCTGTTCAAGTTTAGTATGAGCCATCATTTGGCTGGCGGTATTTCATCCGAACGCCAAGCGCGCTCAATTATGGCGCCCCTTGTATACCGAAGCTGCCGAGTGCACCACGTCCGAATACGGTATGTCGGCAATCTCGCCCCATTGCTCAAGAGCACGCGCAAGAAGGCCATCGACATTCTCAATTTCAGATCTACCATTGAGCACGTTATGCAAACCCTTAAGCCCGCCACATTGAACGCGCATCTCCTGCGCATGTGGCAGGGGAATGTCGTCTCTCAAGACACCCAGGGCAAAGGAGAAGCTACGTCGTAACTGGACATAAAGCTCCTGGCATCGCGAATGGCTGTCCGTCATTTGGCACATCACTGCTTCGCGTTCGGCAATCTGTAGTCTTTTGGCTTGGTTGCAGGCGGCACAGCCCCGGAGAATGGATCGCTCGAAGGGGCAAGGCCGGCTGACGGCTACGGACAAGATTTCCCGGAAAGCAAACTCATCCATCACACGCTGGTTCTTTCAGGCTTTCTCTAGTCGTCACCCAACTCCGGGGCTGGCTCACGAACTTGGTTGAGCAGGTCTTCGGCATGCAATTCCGACTCGGCATGGATCAAGCGGACGATCTTGTTCGAACCTTCGGGTAGCTCAGCGCGGAGCTGCTTGACCCTGGCGGAAGCCACACCATACTTCTCGTGCTGTTCAAGTTTTTCAAGTTGCCTGATCGGACGCTCGGTAATCTGGTAAATGAAATAATGCATTCGTGCCTCGTTAAGTTTATCCAGATGCTTTGCTCAGGACTCAGGGCGCTTCAGGAAGGTGATGACGTTCGAATCGGGGGCGTTCTTCGTGCCGCAGCTACCTTCACCTACTCCAGCAAGCTGCTCCGCTTCATGTAGTAGATTGATGACGTCTACGTAATGTTTCTGCTTGACCATCATCAGGGCAGTGTAGCCCCCCTCGTTGCGCGCCAGGATGTCGGCCCCGGCGTTCAGCAATACCTCGACAACGGCGGTCTCGCCGTAGCCGGCTGCCAACATCAGCGGTCGAACACCATAGCCAATGGCTGCTTCGATATTCGCACCGGCGTCAATCAGCGCCTGGGCGACATCGGCGAACCCATGCTTCAGTTCGGGGTTGTAAACAGAGTGGCTGAGCGCAGTCCAGCCGTGCGGATCAGTCGCATTGACGTCGGCGCCTGCTGCGAGCAGAGCCTTGGTCATTGCAAGATTGCCAGCGTTTGCAGCAAGCAACAGCAGGGTAGCACCCGCTTCGTCGCGAGCATTTGCATCCGCCCCTCCATTGAGAAGGGATTCTGCTGTTGCGATGTCTCCGGCCTTTACGGCTTCGATGATCTGATCAGGCATTCAACACTTCTCCTTGTTACTTTTCCACAGTCTTTTTGAGCACGAGACGAATCGCCTCCGGAGTGTCCATGATGTTCATGAAACTGTTTTGTCCCATCATGCTCAGGTCCGGGAAATTGATTGCGATACGGTAGCGCGCATACAAGGCGATGACCTTGTTATCGGATACCAGCACCTCATAAGGCAGATGCGCAGTCGATTTGGGATCGCGGGAATCGATCTCGGACATGATGAAGCGGTCGTCCATGTATTTGTTGTCGCCGCTACCCTTCATCGCTACCCCGAACACGCTCTCCTTTTTGCCTGGAATATCGACCCGATAGACCTTGGAAACGCCGTTCTTGTTGCTCGTCAGTTTCGCATCGACCGCTTTCACCGCTTCCTCGTAACTTTCATACTCGGCAAGCAGGCTGGGCTCGTCGAAGTATTCCATGCCCACCATGTAGTGATATTTCCGTACCTGCGCAGCCGTCATTCCCTTGGCACCAAATTCCTCCGTCTTGCCCAGAGCTTTTTCCAGGCGGGCAGCCGTACCTTTCAGGTCGCCTTTCATGCGATAGGCGTTCGCCATGTAAATCGGGTTGGTGTAACTCACTTGTACGTCATCGTTTACCTTGGTGATGGCAACTCGTTGAATGGCACCAAATCCACCGTGCTCGGAGGCTGCGGCATTCTTTTTTAGTTCGTCGCTGGTGACGATCAGGATTTGCGCGTCGGCGAAGGGCGAGTAATTTCCGACCACATTGAATCCGGCACCGGTCAGCGCGGATTTGGTTTGTTCAGCTTTCTCGGTAACCGTGCCGGCCCCCTTCGAACCAAGTACGAAGGGTTTGAGTATGTCGTCGGCCGCCTGCGTGTTCAGGGCGACCAGCAAGGGCAATGCTGCTAAAAGCGTGGTGATGAATTTCATTATGTCTCCTTGGTATTTGTTGTAGTGCGGGTAGAAATCTAAGAGGGTTGCGGGTGGAACCACTTCAGTTTTTCTTGCAACTTCACAACGCCGCCAACGATGATCAGTGTTGGTGCCTGTGGTTTCTTTTGCTCGGCAATAGCCGGCAGAGTGGCCAGCGTGCCGGTAATGACGCGCTGATTTTGGGTGGTGCCTTGCTGCACGATGGCGATTGGCGTGGTATCCGGCATGCCGTGCTTGATGAGTTCGGCGCACAGTATGTTCAACCCGTGCAGACCCATGTAGACGACGACAGTCTGCTTTGGCCTGGCCAGCGCTTCCCAGTCGAGATTCATCGTGCCATCTTTTAAGTGGCCGGTAACGAAAAGGCAGGCTTGGGCATAGTCGCGATGAGTCAATGGAATGCCGGCATAGGATGCGACACCGGAAGCTGCGGTAATCCCCGGTACGACCTGGAACGGAATGCTTTCTGCTGCCAGCGTCTCGATTTCTTCGCCACCGCGCCCGAATATAAACGGATCACCACCCTTGAGTCGCAAAACACGTTTACCTTCCTTGGCCAGACGGACGAGTAGCTTGTTGATCTCTTCTTGCCGCATGGTGTGATCGTCGCGCTTCTTGCCAACGAAAATTCTGTGGGCATCGCGCCGTGTCATGTCGACAATGGTTTTTGATACCAAATTGTCGTAGACCACAACATCTGCCTGCTGCATCAGGCGCAGGGCGCGGAAAGTAAGCAAGTCCGGGTCGCCCGGTCCGGCTCCAACCAGATAGACCTCACCACGCAGAATGTTGTCCTCGCTCTCGAGCATCTGCTGGAGCAGCGTCTCGGCACTCGCCTCGTCGCCAGACAGCACCTTTTCGGCGACTGCGCCGTCGAGTGCGTTTTCCCAGAAAATACGGCGCTTCGGTGGGTTGGTGACGCGTTGCTTAACCAGTTCTCGGAAGCGGACTGCGAATGCAGCCAGACGACTATAGTTCTGGGGGATGACCGTTTCCAGCTTGCCACGCATCATGCGGGTCAGAACCGGCGAGCCGCCGCCACTGGAAAACGCCACCATCAGCGGCGAACGATCCAAGATCGCCGGCATGATAAAGCTGCAAAGTTCCGGGTCATCGACCACGTTCACCGGAATGTTTCGCGATTGCGCCAGTTCGGAAACTTGGCGATTGACCTCGCGATCGTTGGTGGCGGCGATGACCATCACGGCACCCTCGAGGTGCTGTGGCGCGAATCTGGCGGTGATGCTCTCGACGCCAGGATGGGATGACAGTTCGGGTGAGATCGCCGGGGCCACCACACGGACCTTGGCGCCGGCTTCAAGCAGCACGCCCGCCTTGCGCGTTCCGACTTCGCCACCCCCGACGACCAGGCAGCATTTGCCTCTGACGTTGTGAAATGCCGGTAAGTAGTCCATCAGATTTGAACCGCTTTCAGAATCAAAGGTGTCAGTGCCTCCGGCAGCTGGATTCCGCCATTCAGGACAAATTCATGTGCCCGCGGAGACATCTTCTGCCAGGTTTTTCTGATGATCTGTATCCATTTTGCTTCTTCATATTCGGGATGCTTGGCCGCGAAATCCATCATGTAATGTTCGATGAACACCAAGTCGGCGACGTCTTCCATCAGCTGGGTTTCAGGATTGACCTTGAGCCCCTTCTTGCTGACTATGGTCATGACTCGTTCAACCGTTTGATCGTCATAGCCAGACTCCCGCATGATCCGGCCGACGGTCTGCGAGTGGAATTTGTATAGTTTGACACGCCATTGCAGGTAGCCTTCGCGATCCATGAAAAAATCTTTGCGTGGAATTTTCCAACGCTGGATATGTTGGGCACGCACGGCGATTTTGACTGCTTCCGAGGCTTCGGGAGCATAGCGTTCCTGCATGTCGACCATGCGTTTTGAATAGAGCAATTCCTTGGGATATTCCTTGCCGTCAAATATTTCGATGTTGGGATCTTCACCGTTGGCTTGATCAATAGCCGCGGTGGCGGATAGATAGCGATCGTCAGTCATTGTGCTCTTGAATTGTATGGGTCCGGTTCGACCTGTTAGAGTAATTTTAGTTTCTGCTTATGTTCAACATGCTCACGAATAAAAGTGACGAAGCGGATCGTCCAGCTGCAATCACCAATGCTGCGAAGGTGAGTATATGAGGCCAGCAAGTTTTTTAATATCAGGCCGTCGCATTGGCCGGTAATGCCGTGGCCACGCTCGACGTGATAGGCGAAACGCGAGTTCGGCGGAAGATTTTCGAGGCTGGAATAGTGGAATTCATGCGCCCTGATCTGTTTGGCTGGAGCAGTCAGCCGCGGCCAAGGATGTTCAGCATTTTCCCGCAAATGAACATAGCCACGACCAACCGGCTTGGCGTGCATTGCCACGTCGCCGGGAATTGCGCCGACCATTTCGTAAGTTCGCCCTTCGTATGAAATGCTGCGCGAAAGGTACATCATGCCGCCGCATTCGGCGTAGACCGGCATCCCTGCCTCGATTGCCTGCTTGATTTCACCACGTAAGCTTTCGTTGGCTTCCAGTTCAACTGCGCAGGCCTCCGGAAAACCACCGCCAATGTATAGGGCATCGACATCAGGCAGGTGTGCGTCGTTGAGTGTGTCGAACGTTAGCAACGTTGCCCCCGCAGCTTCCAGAGCATCCAGATCGTCTGCATAATAAAACCCGAAAGCCCGATCACGGGCAATGCCGATACGCACTTTTCTGGCGGCAGATTGTGGATCGATGCAAGCCTGGGCTGGCAGAGGGCTTTCTTCAGCTCGCGACAGTGCGAGCAATTTGTCCAGATCGACCTGTTCGGCAATCGCATCACCGATCAACTTCACCTTTGCCGATGCGGCAATCGACTCGTTGCTCGGCATCAAGCCCAGATGGCGCTCGACGATACTCAGGCGCTCGTCGTATTGAATCGCGCCAACGACCGGAACGTCGGTGTAGTGCTCGATCACTTGCCGCAGCTTTGATTCGTGACGACTGCCGCCGAGTTTATTGAGTATCACCCCGGCGATGCGGATATCCCTGTCGAACGCCTGATAGCCGAGAATCAGCGGCGCGATTCCGCGCGTCATGCCGCGCGCATCAATGACAAGAAATACCGGCAAATCAAGCAGCTTCGCAAGTGCGGCGTTGCTGTTACTTCCGTCGAGAGACAGGCCGTCGTACAAGCCCTTGTTGCCTTCGACCAGGTTTACTTCGGAGGCATGACGAACGAAGGTATCGACAACCTCACTACGCTCCATCAGATAGAGATCAAGATTACGGCAGAGATGACCAGCAGCCAGCGACAGCCACATCGGATCGATGTAGTCGGGTCCCTTTTTGAACGGTTGAACCGCATGCCCGCGCGCGCTAAGTGCCGCGCAAAGACCGATGCTGACCATGGTCTTGCCTGACGATTTATGAGCTGCCGAAATTAGCATACGGTTCATGGCAGCCTTTCAGGGGTTATTCAGCGGTCTGGCTTTTATCCTGCGGCATGAAGTTGATTACGCGAACACCCACGGTGGTGAGGATGAAGGCGACCGCAAGGCCCCCGAAACCCAGCAGTAATTCATAGACTGAGGGGCTGTAGGAGGCTATCTGCCCATCTCCGAAGCTACTGCTTGCGACGTACCCCGGGAAAATCTCAAGAGGATAGGCCTGGCCACCGATGATGAAAACGTAGAGCAGAGCAAATGCACCCAAAATAACCAGGATGGACGCTGACATGCAGTTGGACTTCCTTCCGGGCCAGTAAATCAGGACCAACGGCAAAATATTGCCGAGCAAGATGTACCCACCCCAGAAAAGTGTCGGGTAAATACCCCCGTCGCGAAGTATGAAACGTTCGAAGTCGATTTGCTGGGCGAAATACAGATTGGTCAGATGATAGACAGCAATCAGATACAGCGACCCAATCACGAAGATGCCGAGCAAGCGCTTCGTGCGCTCCATGATGGCCTGATCAAGAACCCTGTCGTTCCAAGCATAGGTTACAGCCTGTACCAAATGAAAGACGGCCAGACCCCAGGCAAACGAAAGCACGATGAATAGCGGTGGAATCAGCGCGGAACCATAGGCCTGACGCGCTGTGAGGAACGCGAAAATAAGGCCGGTTCCTGTGGTAAGTATGAAACGCCAGGCAAATACTGCGATACCGGCTGGTTTATTCCACGGGTTCATGCGACGTTCCATCATCGTCCATAGATAGATGACGATCAATGCGAACATGCCGCTATAAAGAACTACGTTCCAAGCGAACATCGAGGTCAGATTGATATTAGTGGCCGCCACGATGACGCGATCAGGCCGCCCAAGATCAAGCATCAGCACCATCAGGCCACCCGCCAGCATGGCGATGGAGAGCAGACTGGCCATCGGAGCGCGCGCCTTGTATATGGCTTTTCCGAATACCGAGCCGATTGACGCGACATTGAGGACGCCAGACGCAGCGACAATCAGGAAAATGGCGAAAACATGCGGCAAGCCCCAGACAATCTGATTGTTCATCCCGGTAATGACGTGGCCGTGGTGTTCCATCTGATACACCGCGAACATCCCAGCTAGAGCGACCAACCCACCTGCCGCAAGCAACACGTAATACAAGACATTCTTGAGATACATCGGAGAATGGGCGCTCATTTATAACCCCTGGTAACGGACGCCGGTGTTCAGTCGCAGATTTGCTCGTACCTCGACAGTTGCTACAGCACGAATTTTTTGAGCAATCTCGCTGTTCGGATCGTTCAAATCGCCAAACAGGATAGCCTTGTTCGAGCACGACTCGACACATGCAGGCTGCTGTCCCTTGTCGATTCGGTGTACACACAGGGTACAGCTCTCAACGGTCCCTTTGCCGCGCGGCACATCGGGATTTTGATCACTTAATGGTTCATGCACGAAAGAACGCGCCTTGTACGGGCAGGCCATCATGCAATAGCGACAACCAATGCAGCGATGCCGGTCTACTAGAACGATTCCATCGGCCCGCTTGAATGAAGCGTTGGTAGGACAGACGTCGACACAGGGTGGATGTTCGCAATGCTGGCACATCATTGGCAGCGATACTTTTCGTCCGGTGCTGATGCTCTTAATTTCAACCTTTCGGATCCATTGCGAATCGGTCGGGCCAGTACTACCCGAAAGACCATTTTCCTTGTTGCAGGCAGTAACGCAATCGTTGCAACCGTCCTGGCATTGAGCGGTGTCGATCAGCATTCCCCAGCGCACCTTGCCACTGACAGGCTGTGATTTGCCATGAGCCATATCGAACAGCAGGATACCGGGTGCGATCGCAATCGCCGCTGCGCCGATGGAGGTCTTGAAAAAGCTTCTGCGAGGTAGGTCGATGTCGCTCATTTCGCATTCCTCTGCAACCATGCGCTCTGGCGCTTATCGGAGTGACACTCGAAGCAGTCGAGTTTTACCGCTTCGTAACTATGGCAACCCACGCAAAAACTGTCCTTGCGCGCAGTTACACTATTGTCCTGCGTGCTGGCGTGGCATTCGATGCAACCCTTCAAGCTGTGCTTCGACTCACGCACGCCTTGGCGAACTGTTTCATCCCGCTGATGATTGAGCAGTTGCGGGTGATTCTTTCGCATCCACTGCGTGTCCTCCACGCATTGCCCACCCTTGCCGATATCGAGCTTGGGCCCGGTCGCAGCTCCGGCAAAGGCGGCAGAGGCGCAAAAGCAAAGCAACAAGGACGCGAACCGCTTCATCACTCACCCAATCCCATCTGGATGTAACCTGTCGGGCACACATCAGCGCAGATATGGCAGCCGATGCACTTGTTGTAATCGGTGGCGACATAGCGTCCGGTCGTCGATTCACCCTTCTTGACACGGTAGACAGCAGTCTGGGGGCAATAAACAACACAGTTGTCACACTCGAAACACATGCCGCAACTCATGCAGCGCTTGGCTTCGGCTACCGCGAGTTTCTCGTCGAGCACACCGAGGCGGTCCTGGAAATTATCCAGTGCGCTGTCCTTGTCGAGCGTGATGACATCACGCACGTTGCGGGCAACATATGAAAAATGTCCAAGGAATAGTTTGTCGTGCGGAATGATGTAGCGGTCCGAACGATCGTCAAAATTATGCACCGCAATATTCGAACTGTACGTACCACGCATGGGTTCGTGCGCTTCCTTTGGATCGAGACCCTTCTCGGCCATTTTGCGTATCAGATCAAACTGGTGTGCGTCAATTTTCGGCCGCTTCTCAAGGTCACGGCCAAGCAAGTAGTTGTGAATACCATCGGCGGCGATCGATCCATGCCCGATCGCCGTGGTCAGAAGATGCGGACGGATGATGTCGCCGCCGGCGAATACGCCTTGCTGCCCCGAGACGATATAGTTGCGGTCGGTACTGACAGCGCCCTTGCCATTGTTGAACTCTTCAAGACCGGTAAAATCGACAGCTTGGCCGATCGCTGAAACGATCAAATCGGCTTCGATATCATATTCGCTACCCTCGATTGGCTTGATATCAAGCTTGCCGCCAGCGATTTTTGCTTCGCACTTCTGAACACGCAATGCAGTCGCACTGCCATTCGCGTCGCGTACAATGCCGACCGGCATCAGGCTGCCGTGGATGTTAATACCCTCAGCGAGAGCCTGTTCGATTTCGTGCTTGTTCGCCTGCATCTTGTCGATATTGAATACCGACGTGAGGGTCACTTCAGCACCTTCCTTGGCGGAAATCGTTGCCACGTCATGCGCCAGATGTCCGGCAATTGCTGCTTCGGCATCGGTCGGCTTGGCGTGCTTGATGTGGCCGAGACGCCGGGCGACCGTGGCCACGTCAATTGACGTGTCGCCGCCACCGACAACAACGACGCGCTTGCCGACATGCTGCAGACGACCGTCGTTAAATGCCTTCAAGAAGGCGGTGGCGGTGACCACGTTCGGAGCATCGCTGTCAGCGATAGGCAGGGCGCGGCCAGCTTGGGCACCCATACCGAGGAACACTGCATCGAATTCCTTGCGAATTTGTTCGAGCGGAATATCTGTGCCGACGCGGGTCTTCATTCGTGTTTTGACGCCTACGTCCAGAATGCGCTGGATTTCAGCATCCAGGACATCGCGTGGCGTGCGGAATCCCGGGATGCCGTATCGCATCATGCCACCGAGGAATTCGTGTTCGTCGAAAATTGTTACGTCATGCCCTTTGAGGGCCAACTGATAGGCGCAAGAGAGGCCGGCAGGGCCTCCGCCAAGAATGGCGACTGATTTACCGGAAGGGGCGACCGGTGGTTTGACGAACTTCAGATTGTTGGCAATCGCGTATTCGCCGAGAAAATGCTCGACTGAGTTGATCCCGACGTGATCTTCGACTTCGTTGCGGTTACAGCCGGATTCGCAGGGTGCGGGACACACACGACCCATCACCGAAGGAAACGGATTGGCTTCGGTCAGGCGGCGCCAGGCATATTCCTGCCATGGCATGACCGGTTTGCCATCTGCACCGACCGGCGGCTTCTCGGTGCCGCGCACAATCGCCAAGTATCCACGAATGTCTTCACCAGCCGGACAACTGCCCTGACATGGCGGTGTTGACTGGATATAAGTGGGGCACTTGTAGGTCTTCGAGGCCTGAAAGATTTTTTGATTTAGGCGACGAACACGGTTGTCCCCATCTTTGAAGCGCCGAAAGGTAATATTTTTGGAAGTCTCAGTTGTTGCTGACATCGCTTGTCTCCGAATAAGTTGTTACTTGTCACCTAGGATGATCGCATTGCTGACCAGTTGGTGTACGCCGCCAACCATCCTGCGGTCGAATCCATAGATAGGCATGACTTTGGTGAACTGTGCCTTGCAGATCGCACAGATGGTCGCCATGAAATTGACACCGTGTTCGTCCACTACTTGCTGTAACACTTCCATGCGCGGCAGGGCGCCTTTGACGCGAAGATCTATCAAATCGTCGGTCAGTAACCCTCCACCGCCACCACAACAGAAGGTTTGTTCGCGAATGGTGTCCGATGCCATTTCGAAATAGTTATTTGCTACAGCCTTGATGATGTTGCGCGGGATGTCGAATTGTCCGCCGGCAAAGTCCCCCATACGGGACGCGCGAGCGACATTGCAGGAGTCGTGAAAGGTAATGATGTGCCTGTCGTTGGCTTCCTTGTTGAAGGACAGTGCGTTACGTTCGATCAAGTCCCAAGTGAACTCACAAATATGCATCGGCTGTTTGTAGCGATGGTCGAGCTGCTTTTGCAACATCTGTGCGAAACGGTCGGTTTCGTCCGCGCCACCACCAACGCCGGTGAGGGTATTCCAGAAGCTGTAGGCGATACGCCAGGCATGACCGCATTCGCCCACGATGATGCGCTTTACACCCAGTTCCAGAGCGGCTTCGCGAATGCGTAGCGCAATCTTCCTCAGCTGATCGTAGTTGCCGATGAACATACCAAAGTTGCCAGCCTCGGATGCCATCGAAGACAGCGTCCAACTGGTGCCGGTAGCATGAAATACCTTGGCGTATCCGATGAGACTATCAATATGGGGTTCGGCGAAAAAATCGGCAGAGGGAGTAATCAGTAATACTTCAGCACCCTTCACGTCGATGGGGAAACGCACATCGATTCCGGTAGCATCCTTGACATCCTCTTCCAATCCTTCCAGCGTATCATTCAGCGCCGGGCCGGGCAGACCGAGGTTGTTACCAATGCGATGCACCTTGCCGATGATCTCATTGGCGTATTTTTGTCCATAACCGACGGAATCGAGAATCTCCCGCGCCGCCATTGTAACTTCGGCGGTGTCGATCCCATAGGGGCAAAATACCGAACAGCGACGGCATTCCGAACACTGGTGGAAATAGGTGTACCACTCGTCGAGGACGTCCCGCGTCAGGTCACGGGCACCCACCAGTTTGGGGAAAATCTTCCCGGGCAAGGTGAAATATCGACGGTAGATGCTGCGCATCAAGTCCTGGCGCGCAACCGGCATGTTTTTCGGATCCTGGGTGCCGATAAAGTAATGACATTTGTCGGAGCAGGCACCACAGTGGACGCAAGCGTCCATATAGACCTTGAGCGAACGGTAACTCGTCAGCAGTTCGCCCATTCTGGCGATGGCTTTGTCATGCCAGTCATCGACCAGTTCACCAGGGAAACCAAGAGCCTCATTGATCTTGCCGTTGGCGATGAAGGATTTAACACCCTCCATCGAACCCGGTTTTAGGGCAGGGATGATGGGGATGGCACGATAGGGTGGTGCGACAACATCAGCCATTTATTTCTCCAGCTTCGTCGCCCAAGGTGCGATGTGGCGCTTTTCACGCGGATTATCGACCTGATTGCGGGAGGGTGAGAAAAATACTCCCGGAGCGTGGAGTAGCTTGCTGATCGGAAAGATTGCCAGTAGCAAAGCCACCGATAGCAGATGAATGTAAAGGTTGAAGTCCGCTGGCAGGTTCAGGATATCGAACCGCATCCAGCCGAGAAAGAAGTTTTTGACTGCGATCACATCTGTGTGTGCCACGAATTTCATCGATAGTCCTGACACGGCAATGACGATGAATAACACCAACATCAAATGGTCGGAGGGTGTTGAGATGTAGCGAATGCGTTCAACGAACAGGCGGCGCACCCAGAGGCCGAGCAGGCCAATTAGCATGGTAATTCCAGCATACATGCCGAAGGGTTGAATAACTGCGACCCAATCCCAGACCGGTTCCGTAAAGTAACGCAAATGGCGCATCAATACCAAGGCCAGGCTGGCATGAAACAACCAACCCACGGTCCATGTCCACAAGTTCGCCTTGAACAGGCTCTCAAAGAACAGGACTTCACGTGTCATGCGCAAAACCACGCCGGTTTGCGTGGTTGGCGCCGGGGTGGTAGGTATTTTCAGTGGCGCAGGGGTACGCGCATAAGTATTGATCCGGTAGAACACACCCACGACGAAGAACAGCGTCGCGAAGTAAAACAGGATCGCAATGAGGATGCTGGCCATGTTCGCGCTCTACCGGTAACTTGACTTAAATACAGCCAGTTGGCTTGGGCAGACCAGCGATTTTACACGCCTGTTTGCCTGGACCATAGGGGTAAAGGCCATACAGATACTCGCTGGTGCCTTTTTCCGGGCCCAGCTTCTTGCCAATCGCCTTGGTCAGAACGCGCACTGCCGGAGCAATCTGGTACTCCTCGAAGTACTCGCGCAGAAAATTAACCACTTCCCAATGCTGATCAGTCATGGTGATGTTTTCGGTCCCGGCAATATAGTTTGCTACGTCAGTATCCCAGTCGCTCAGATTGACGAGGTAACCCTCTTCGTCCGTCTCATAAGATTTGCCATTAACTTCGATGTTCGACATGCAGGTTCTCCTTGTGTTGATAGGTTTTACAGCCAGGATTGGCAGGAATTGTTGGTGATCGTGAGGTCGACGAAGCCACTGTAATCCACTGCGGTGACGCCGGCGAGCAGTCTGTCGCCCATACCGCGAGCATCCAGATCGGGTTGCAACACGTAAACCTTGAAATTGCTCAATGCATCACGCAACCGGGGCTCGAAAGTGCTACCGGTGGTTGCTGCATAAACTGCATCTTCGATAAGCAATATTTCACCTCCCTGGGCGACGCTCAGGCAGGTCTCCAATGAGCTATTCACCAGCGGGGATTTGTTGACGATATGTAGCACGGTGATGATCTCCTCAGAAACTCAGAACGACGTCTTGTTGATCCATCAGTGCGCCCATCTCAGCCTGACTAAGTACCTTTACAGGCACCACCAGATCGTCCTCTGACAAACCGCGCGCATCCAGAGACTCTTTCATGACATAGAGCTTTTCCACGTCATAGTCTTCCAAGGCGCGATAAGTCGGCGAGAAGTTCTTGATTTCGATTCCCTTGGTCTGTTGCCCCTTCTTCAACTGATAAACACCGTCGTCAAGAAAGGCCAATGAGACATCCTGGTCGAACGCGGCAGTGATCAAAACCACCTCCAGTGATTCCAGCGCATAGATCGTTCCGTAGGGTGCCTTGCGGTTGACGAACATGAATTTCTTGATATCGCTCATTTCGTCCTCCCTTAATCGCCGAAGGTGACCAGACGATCACATTTGATACCAGCCTCGGTGAGTTGCCCCAAGCCGGAAATACGGAAACCCTGTGCCAGATTTTCATCTTTGATGCCGCGACGCAGCGCAGCAGCAACGCAGACAACGAGGTCCACTTTGTGTTCCTCGGCAAGCTTGGTCCAGCGGTTCACAATGTGACGGTCATCCTGCGGTGGTTCGGTGAGCTTGGATGAATTGTTAACGCCATCGTGATAGAAGAAGACGCGCCACACTTCATGTCCCTTGGCGATTGCTGCCTTGGCAAACAGGTAAGCCGTGTCGCTTGCCTGATGCTGGTAAGGCCCCTCATTAACTACGATACCGAACTTCATTCAGTTACCCTCTTTTTTAGAATCGGATGTGCGTCGAGGCATTCAGATTGTTGCGCGAACCAGTCCAGTCATCGATCAGATACTTGGTAAACGGCAACCCGGTTTTCTCGAAGAAACGTGGCCAACCGATACGGTCGATCCAGTCGGCCAGACGCTCCCAAGGACGCGCGTCTTCCTTGTAAACGGTAAGGATGTTCTTGACGACTGCATTAACTTCTGGCCAACGCGGCGGATTGTTGGGCAGGCCGGAAGCAACCATTTTCATGAAGGTTGGCTTGCCGCGAGCATTCGAGTTTTTGCCACCAACCCAGATCGCCAACTTCGAGTTCTCGGGGTCGTTGATCTGCATTGGCGGGCACGGTGGGTAGCAAGCGCCACAACACATACATTTCGTTTCATCGATTTCCAGCGACGGCTTCCCATTCACCATTGCGGGACGAATCGCGGCAACCGGGCAGCGTGCGACCACTGTTGGACGTTCGCATACGTTGGCAACCAGTTCGTGGTTGATGACAGGTGGCTTGGTGTGCTGGATAATGACTGCGATATCAGCCTGGCCGCCACAATTGATCTCGCAACACGAAGTGGACATGTGTACGCGGTTGGGCATTTCTTCGCGCTTGAACTCGTCATGCAGTTCATCCATCAGCGCCTTGACAACGCCTGAAGCGTCGGTGCCAGGAATGTCGCAGTGCAACCAACCCTGAGTGTGGGCGATCATTGTCACCGAATTGCCAGTGCCGCCTACCGGGAAGCCGTTGCGTTCCAATTCGGCAATTAGCGGCGCAACCTTGCTTTCGTCCGCCACCATAAACTCAATGTTGGAGCGGATGGTGAAACGCACACGACCTTCGGCGAAGTTGTCGGCAATCGAACACAGTTTGCGAATGGTGTAGATATCCATCTGACGGGCAGTACCGGCACGTACTGACCAGACCTCATCACCACTGTGCGAAACATGGTGCAATACCCCTGGACGCGGGCGGTCATGATATTTCCAGTTGCCGTAGTTTTTCAGCAGCGTCGGATGCAGGTACTTCGTGTTTTCAGGTACACCGGTCTCTTTCGGGCGGCGCATCTGTGCGGGTGCGGGGGCATTCATCTTCTATCTCCTCAGGCAGCTTGCTTTTTTGCGTTGATCTTGGCGACTTCATCATCCCAGCCGTCGGTACGAACGTAGGGGTTCATGCGCGGGGAACTGATCATCGCCGGATCGACGTCGATCTCCATCGCCTCAAGGAAAGTGGCGAGACCGATGCGCTCGATCATTTCACCGGTGCGCTCATGCTCCAGTGCATTTTCTGCGAAGAAGTCGATGGTGCGCTGCGCTAAATCGACGAGCTTTTCCCGGTCTTCTTCCGTTTCAAGTTTCATGAAGGGAATGATCACAGTGCCCATCAGGCCGCCGATCTTGAGGTGGCTCTTGCCGCCAATCAGGACCGTTGCTCCCTTGTCCTTGCCCGGTGCAAGCGCGCCAGTCATGACGTTGATGCAGTGCATGCAGCGCACACAATCCTTGTTGTCGATCTCCAGTGCCTGCGTATCGTTGAGCGCAACAGCGGAAATATGGCCGTCCTTGCGGACATCCTTGATTTCCTTAATCTGGATTGCCTTGGTCGGGCAACGTGCAACGACGTCATTGACCAGTTCATTCATGCCGTGCTTGGCAAACCATTTCTTGCCGAGTTCGTCGTCGGTGCGGATGTTGTCGCGCCAAGTGCCGATCACACCCATGTCCGCACGTTGAATGGAATTCATGCAGTCATTCGGACAGCCGGAGAACTTGAACTTGAATTTGTAAGGCAGCGACGGACGGTGCAGGTCGTCAAGGAAAGTGTTCAATACGGCACGATGTGCCTTGGCTTCATCGTAGCAGGACTGCTCGCAACGCGCAGCGCCGACACAAGACATCGAGGTACGGACAGCCGGACCGGCGCCGCCGAGGTCAAAGCCCATTTCGTTGATCTCGTCGAACGCGGGTTGTACATTTTCAGTCGACGCGCCCTGGAACATGATGTCACCAGATTGGCCGTGGAAAGCGATCAGACCGGAACCGTGTTTTTCCCAAATGTCACAGAACTTGCGCAGGGTATCGGTGTCATAGTGCATGCCCGGCGGGGGCATGACGCGTAGCGTGTGGAATTCCGCAGCATCCTTATAGACCGGCTCACCATTCCCGTCCTTGAGTTCGGTAAAGCGCGGGATGACGCCACCACCATAACCGTACACGCCGACGGTTCCACCCTTCCAATAACCTTTTTTGGTCTGGTAGGAGGTTTCCAGTTGACCCAGCAGGTCGACTGCCATGTCATTGTTTTTTGCCAGATCCTTCAGGCCGGTTACGAAACTGGGCCAAGGACCTTTCTCGAGTTCATCAAGATTCGGAGTGTCGTGCATCTTCTTTGCCATAATTTTTCCTTTCAGTGGATGGTGGGACATCACACCCATGTCCATGTCTCGTTTATTTTCCCTGATTCGCGACCGGGGCGCTTCCAGCAATGGGACTGATGCGTCTGGGCTCTGCAGGCAAGAACATTCCGGCGCGCCCAATTTCTTAATAGGACCGATGTTACGGGTCAAGCTACCAGCAAACCATCACCCTTAGCGGGTATTTTCTATAACCCTTATGGGTGGGGTGGGAGGTTCCGCCAGTGGTATTTCATAATTTCATAGATTAGCCATAGACTCGTAAAATTGCAATAATGACAGCACAAATCGAGAATCAAAATGGCGCAAATCAAAGAACTGGCGAAAATCGATGTGCCGCTGGGCGGGCAACAAATCGAACTGCAGCAGATCGATCATGTCGAAGGCGGCATGAGCCTTCTGCGCCTGCGTATCCGCGAAGGCAAACGATTCACCATCTTTGATATCGACCCGGCGACTGCACGACATTGGGCTGAGGCGATGCAGGATTGGGTTGCGACTCAGAACCAGACATCCAAATGAGATCTGAAGTGTCCGAAATGATCGACGCGGTTTTTGATATCAGCGGCGAAAGTGTTCCCGTAAATTACCCGTTTGCTCTCTGGAGTGAGCTGGTTCGCCATGTTCCGGATCTGGATACTGATGATTCCATCGGTGTTCTCCCCTTGCGTACAACTGGCAGCAATGCGGGCATGTTGCTGCCCAAGCGCGCGAAGTTGATTGTACGGCTTCAGTCATCGCTTGCTCCAAAAGTGCTGGTGCTTTCCGGCCAGGAGCTGGATATCCTTGGCAGCCGGCTCAGGATCGGCAATGTCAAGCTGCGCGAGATTCAGCCTTATTCCACCATCCATGCACAACTGGTTGTTGGTGCGGAGGACGAGGTGGCGTTTGTCGAAAGTGTGTCTGCCCATCTTGCCGATCTAGGCATTTCCGCCAGTCTTATTTGTGGCAAGCAAAACAGCCTGCTCGATGGCGACCGCTGCATTCAAGGCTATAGTCTGGTAATTCACAATTTAAAACCGGAGGATTCGCTCCGTTTGCAATGCACCGGGTTGCGTAGTGAACGTCGTTTCGGTTGTGGAGTTTTTGTGCCCTATAAGGTCATCTCGGATCTGAATTGACTGTCTAGGGAATCGTTTTGTTCAAGAGGAGAAAACAATGGGATATGTTGTAGCTGGCAATGAACTTGAAACTGATGACGACGGCTATCTGCTGGAACCGGATTTCAGCGAAGAAGTGGTGAGTGTGATTGCTGCCGCCGAGAACATCGAACTGACCCCGAAGCATTGGGAGGTTGTCAATTACCTGCGTGAGCAGTACCGCGAACACGGCCATACGCCCAATTTCCGCAACATGCTGAAAGGCGTTAACGAATTCTGGCCCGAGGCTGACAGCAAAGCGTTGTACGATCTGTTTCCGGTCGGTCCGGCCAAGCAAGGCGCGAAGGTCGCCGGGTTGCCGCAGCCCTATGGCAAGGGCGGTTACTAATCAGGAGAAAGATATGGATAACGCCAACGTAGTACTCGACATGAAGGGGCTTTCCTGCCCCAAGCCGTTGATTGGCGCCAAACGAATGGTGGACGAGCTTGCTCCGGGGCAGATTCTTTTGCTGGTATCGAATTGTCCCGGTACGCTGGATGACCTGTTCGCCTGGACAAAACTAACGGGCAACCGGATTCTGAAGCACGAAGACATGCCTGATGGTGGCGTTGGTTACTATATTCAGAAGGGTCAGGCGACGAAGCAGTTTCCAGTTGCCAATGTCACGCTCGATGTCTGCGGGACAACTTGCCCGGGGCCGATTGTCGAGGCGAAGAAGCTGCTGAACGGGATGCAGTCGGGGGAGGTACTCAAGTTGATCAGCAATTGCCCCGGCGTGCTGACCGACATCGGTGGCTGGGCCTCTGCCACAAGCATGACCCTGCTCGATAGCGCAGAGGTGTCACCCGGCGTCCATGAGTTCTATATCCGTAAGGGATAGGTTGGCCGGAGTTTCAGTGTAATGCGGATCAAGAGCCAGTGGTTCAAGGAAGGGCGCAAACACACACCGCAGGAACTTGCGGGCGCGGTGTCGTTTGTTGCCTGGAAAATTGCCGATGACGCGCTCAAGAAGACGCGCAAGGCAGATTACAACATTGCCGTCGGTCCCCAGTACTTTGCATTTTTCAACGAGTTTCTGATCTTCATGGTGCAAGTTGCCGATCGCATTGCATATCGTCGCCTTTCTGCCGAGGAGCGGGCAGAGTTTACAGGCATGCTGGCGAATCGCGTGGCAGAAACGCAGGCTGAAAATCAGAGTCGACTGCTGGGGGGAGTTCCAGGCAACCACAAACAGGCTTTCATCGATCAGTTGAACCAGCGTGCCAGTGGCTACGCCGAATTCGATTACGGTGAAGACGGCCCCTCGTTCAGGTTTACGCGTTACCTTGCATTTTGTTTAAGTGAGATCATGGACGATAAAGACAGTGGCTGGATAATTGACCAAGTTATGGCGATCCAGGCTCCGGAAGCCGTTGAAATGATCGAAAAGACCATTGAAGAGACATCGCGGCCGCTGCGCCGCCGTGCTTCCGGAGGTGGCGATTGATGACCGGCAGTCCGTTCGACCTCGACGACAATGCTGCATATCAGCGCTGGCGCGACAGCAAACTTGCCGAGGCGCCTTCAAGCGTTGATGATCTCATCGTTGATATACGCGATCCGCGTGCGCTGTCAGAAGCAGAACATAGGGAGTTGATGGCGCGCATCCGGCGCTGCAACATGGTGATTTACGTGAGCGCCATACTTGACGAGGACACCGATATTCCGCGCCGGCTCGGTGAGCAGTTCGGCCTTTCTCATCTGGATGCAAACTGGCTGGCCGGCGAGGACGGTGTTTCCGAGATTCGCGTCTTCGATGACGGCACGCAGAAGCACTATATTCCCTACACGGATCGTCCGATCAAGTGGCACACGGACGGCTATTACAACTCACCGGAATGGCAGATTCGCGGCATGGTGCTGCATTGCGTGCGCCGTGCGGCGCGTGGCGGCGAAAATCGCCTGATGGATCACGAGATGGCTTATCTGCTGCTGCGTGAAGAATCTCCGGAGCACATTCACGCGTTGATGCAGGCTGACGCGATGGTCATTCCGGAACGGGTCGATGAAAAGGACGGAGTGCGCCCCGCGCAAGCCGGTCCGGTTTTCTCGCTCGATGAGGGCGGGAACCTGCACATGCGCTACACGGCGCGTACCCGCAGCATCGCCTGGAAACACGATGCGGCGACACAGGCTGCCGTTGCCGCGCTGGAACGATTGTTGAGTCAGGAAAGCACGCCGCATGTCTTTCAGGCGCAACTTGAGCCGGGCATGGGCTTGCTGTGCAACAACGTCCTGCACGACCGTGCGGCCTTCAGCGACGATCCCGCACGACCGCGCCTGCTCTACCGGGCGCGTTATCTGGATCGGATCGGCTGAAGTCAAGCCTGTTGCGGTCGACCGCAAATTCAGGGCAAAAATAAAGCCCGCTCCTTGCGGAGCGGGCTTTTCAATGCACAGGCTAAGCCGAGCAGCTTAGAACTTCCAGCCGTAGGCCACGCCAAATCTGTTCTGGTACATCGTGAGATTGGCATTGCCTCCACCAAATGCCTGCGGAATGGAGTTGGAACCATTGACCGTGTTCTCGAAGGCATGGATGTAGTTGAAGCTCAGTTCCCCGGTCTTGCTGGTGGCCCAGGTGGCGCCCAGCGACAGGTGGCTCTGAACGACACCAGGCGCATAAATGTTCAGGAAGGTCTGGCTTTCCGGAATCGGCTGGTCTACATAGGTGTAGCCACCGCGCAAGGTCCAGTCACCGATCTCGTAAGCGGCGCCCAGTTTGTACACATTGACATCTTCCCAACCGAAACCCGGGCCGTTGTCTGAACCAAATTGATTTCCGGTGAACAGGTTGTCAATCGGAT
>CAZGPO010000013.1:0-21333 GCA_964527745.1 uncultured Dechloromonas sp. | reverse complement strand
GCTGGGTCGACCGGGCTTCTTCTTCATGATTACCACCCCCCTGACGCCGGACAGGCTGGCGATCGGGTGATCGGGGTAGGCCGGGTTCAGCGCGTGCAGGACCCAGCCCGCCTCGCGTTTGATCAACTGGCGGAAGATCGATTCCTCGTCGTGCTGGGCGATGACATACGATCCGTCCGTTGCCAGACCTTCCGGTTCAATGACGATGATCTCGCCATCCATGAACTCCGGTTCCATGCTGTCGCCGAGTACCATCAGTGCGAATGGTTCGGCGCCCGAGCAATCGCCGCCGAAGGTGTCGCCGGTGGGTTGGGTCTCGGCGACGATGGGAATGTTTATCGGTTTGCCTTTGTGTTGCATGGAATCTCCAGAAAATGAAGGGTTCAATCGAGCCAGCGCACCAGGTAATAGAGCCGGAAGCCTTCCGATGAGCGCGACGGGCCGACGACGATCGCCGGATGCAGGTTTTCCCCGGCCCGGCGCAGCGCCTCGGCCTCACTGGCGACGGTTTCGACGACGCCTTCCGGAAAGCGCTTGCGCGTTTTGCCCGGACTGCTGATCAGGGCCGGGCCTTCCTTGGAATGTTCGGGATCGAGATACAGTTTCATGGCGGGTGTTATTGTCCGCTATGCGGCGGGAGCGGCGTCCTGAGCGTTTGCACGGCCTGGTTGATGGGGGCGACCAGCGCTTCGATCCGGCGCCGCATCAGCGCCCCGACGGTCGTATTGCGCGCCAGCCAGGGATCGGCGGTGCGGCCGGTGAGGCCGGACAGGGCGAGCATGGCGACGATCGATTCGCGGTAGCCGGGTACGGCCTGCAGGACTTCAAGAATTTCGGGTGATTTTTCCGGTTGACCGCAGAGCAGCGCTTCCGCTTCGGCAAATACGTCGTCCAGTGCCTCGCTCCTGACCGGATAGCCCATCCTGTGAAAGTAACGGCTGATGGCATCGAGCAGGGCGTAAACCACCAGCATCGTGGCGGGCCGGGCCAACACTTCCGAAACAGCTTTCAGCCAGGTTTGCCCGTTGGCCGAGAGCAGGGATAGAAAGTGTTCAGCGTAGACATTGCCGCGCTCAACCAGCGGTTCCAACGCGGCTGTGGCATCGGGTGCGTCGGCGCGTGCTGGCTGATCGACAGGCAGGTTGTCCGGCATGAATTCGAGAAAGCCGATGTAATAATAGGGCACGCCTTTGGCCTGACGCCAAAGTTTGGTCGTCATTTGCGGGTCGGCGAGCTTGGCGTAGAGCACCAGCCGGATGGTATGCATGCGGGCGTCCGGGCTTTCCTCGAACGGCAGGTGCTCGATCAGGAAATCGGCCAGCACCTTGCCCATTGCACCTTGTGCGACGGCATCCTTTTCGAGCATCGAGCGGGCAATTTCCATGGTTGGCTGGCACCACCAGATGCGCCGCGCGAGTTCGTCGGTGAGGCCGGGCGCATGGGCGACAGCCATCACGGCTTCCGGCTCGCCAAGCAGTAGCAGCGCTTCGAGATTCTTGCCGGAAGTCTGGCCCATCCGCGTCCATTGCTGCAGATAAACCGGATAGCCGCGCGGCGCACCGAGCGCATGCCCACCGAGAAACTCCTTGAGGCGAACGATGTACTGGTCCGCCCGACAATTCGGGTGCAGCCGGATCTTCGCTTCGCCGTTCCCGCGCAACGCGTGCAGCGTCATGGCGCCTTCGTCGATGCGGACGGCCTGGGTCGGGTCGGCCAGCAGCAGCACGTTCAGGCGCAGGCTGTCTTCGGGAGAGAGTTCGCTGTTGGCCAAAGTCAATTCAGTTGAATCCGTTTACCCCAGGGGACCGGCTTCTTGCCCTTGACCAGCCAGATGGCGGGATAGCTCGGCGCGTCCACGGGAAATTCGGCATCGGCGTCGGTGAAATAGACCAGCGCGTCAGGGCGCAGGTTTTGCTGTTCAACCCATTCGAAGACCGGTGCGAAATCGGTGCCGCCGCCGCCGGCGAACGTACGCGGCAGGCGAAATTCCTCCCACGGTTCGAACACCCAGGGGCCGTCTTCGGCGAGGCTCGCGTCACAGGCGAGCAGGGTGATGCGGACCGGCAGGGCGCCCTTGATCGCGTTGATTTCCGAGAGAAATTCCGCGAGTTCGTCGTCGCCGATCGAGCCCGAGGTGTCGATGGCGACGACCAGATCGCATTGTGCGCTGCGCAGCGACGGCAGGATCATGTCGCCCTCGCGCCGCGAGGGGCGCATGTAGTTGTAATCATTGCGCGCCCGCTCGAACAGATGGTGGGAAAGCAGGCTGCGCCACGGCAGTTTCGGCTCGAGCCAGGTGTCGACCAGGCGCGCCATGGCGCCGCCGAGCTTGCCCGCCTGCTGCGCCTGTTGCGCGGCGCTGGCCAGATATTGCTGCCATTTCTGCCCCAGCGCTTCGCGTTCCTGCGCACTCAATGGCGTTGGCGGGCTGTCATCGGCATCATCGCTGTTTGTCCCTGCGTTGGCTGGTGCCGGCTCGGGATTGGTCCGGGAACCGCCGCCATCATCTTGCTGGCGGTCGCGCGCTTGCGAGCCGCCGCCGGACTGACCCTGATGCTCGTCATCCTGTGGCGGCTCGTCGCTTTGCCCACCCTGGCTGCCGTCGGCATTGTTGTCGTAGAGATGCTGGTCGAGGGTTTCGCCGTCCGGGTTGTCGTCCAGGCAGGGATAGATTTCCTCGGCGCTCATGTTGTCGAACATGTTCAGCACCACCACTTCGGGCGGTGGCTGCAGGCCGTCGGCGACGAGAATGGGATTGATGGCGAAGTCACAGGCGAGATCCCATTTGCGCTGGATGCGGTGTCCGCGCCGGATGAAATGGGTCAGCGCACAGTGCAGCGCTTCGTGTGCCAGCACGAACTCGATCTGCGAAAGGGTCAGGCGGTCGATATACGCCGGGTTGTAGTAGAGGCTTTTCATGTCCGTGGCGGTGGTACGGCACCACGGTCCGGCGGCCAGCATCGGCAGACGCAGGACGAGCGCACCGAGGAAGGGATTGTCGAGGATCAGCCGCGTGCGCGCTGCCGCCAGCTTGGTGGCGGCAGGATCGTTAACGGGAGTGGGCGCAGCGGAACTCGTTGACATGACTTGTTGGAACCCCGGCGCCACGATGTGCCTGCCGGGGTGAAAATCTATTCGTACAAAACGATATCCGCCACCTGATTCGCCCAGTTGGCGAACTGCGGGACGGCAAAGAGCGACGGTCCGATATTGCGGTGGATGTCGGAAACCAGCATGACGCCCATTTCGCGGAGCGGAAAGCGGCCGGCGTAGTCGAGTATGTGGCCGAGCATTTCGCGGATGTCGTTACTCCCCTTGTTGCGCACGGCGCGGGCGACCAGTGCGGCAGCGACGGCATATTGCAGGTCGGTGTCGCTCGGCACGTCGGCAGCGTGACCGGCGACGATGGCGTCGAGATCGGGCATCCGCGACAGGTTGGCGAGGTAAGCCGAAAATTCGATTCCCGCAGCCTGACCGACGCAGGCGATCAGCGCCGGACCGAGGAGGTCGGGCAGATCGTCGAATTTTTGCAGGGCGCGATGGGCGAATTCCCACGAACGCGGCGTCGGGAAGGCGGTGGGATTGCGCGCTGGGTCGAAGTCGAACAGCAATTCGGGGCGAAAGCGCAAAAAACCGATCAGCCGGGCATCGATGTCGTTTTCGTAGGCCCATTGCGACCAGTCGTCGAGGTTGGCTTCCACCTCGAAATGTGAAAACCGGTTGGCCAGCGGCGCCGGCATGGCGTAGGTCACGCCGCGGTCGCCCTGGCGGTTTCCGGCCGCAAAAATCGCCCAGCCGGCAGGCACTTCATAAGCCCCCAGCCGGCGGTCGAGGATCAACTGATAGGCTGCCGCCGAAACCGAGGGCGGCGCCGAGGTGATTTCGTCAAGGAACAGGATACCCTTCGCACCATGCCGCGCGGCGTCGGGCAGGAGGGAAGGACTCGCCCATTCGACATGCTCGCCGACGCGGAAGGGGATGCCGCGCAGATCGGAGGGTTCCATCTGCGACAGGCGGATATCGATCACCGGCACCTGATGCCTGGCCGCAATTTCGCTCACCATCTGCGATTTGCCGACACCGGGCGGCCCCCACATCATGACCGGAGTATGGTGACCTGAGGCAGCGCTGTGAAATTCACGTTCGAGAATCGGGATCAGTTGGGCGGGGCGCATAGGAAGGCGTAAGGCTTATAAGAGTTGACTACTTTACTCCGGATTGAGCATGACCGACGTTTCAGCCGTTGCTTTGTCGATGGCAAAAATCAATTCGCAGTATTCGTTCTGCGCCTCGATCGGGGTCGGGTCATCGGCGCAACTGCAGCCAGTGATGAGGCCGTGATAAAAAATGCCTATTTTGGCGCGAATGCAGTCAGGAGCGTCGGCGACATTGAGAAGCATTGCCGTGAACCGGTCGTCCGCCACCTGGCTGCTGGCCTTCAGGCCTTGCTGCAAGGGCAGTTGCGCAGCGTCCAGTTGGCCGATTTCCTGTTTGAGAACGGTCTCGAATTGCGGCGAGTTCCACGCCCGCAACGCATCTGGAAGGCGAATCATCGCGGCCGGAAGTCGCTCTAGTTGAGCTTCTTGGTCGGTTTGGGCATGGCGACAAGCGTGCTCGTCTGCGGTTCGTCCGTGTAGTAGGGCTTCTCGTTGCCGCTCACGCCGGCTTCCAGGGCGAGTTCCCGCTCGCGCACCGAGATCAGTTCGAACAGTTCGCGAATGTCCTGGATGGTGCCATCCGACAACGGATGCTGCATGCCGTGTGCGGTCGCGGTGTCCTTGACGATATTGGCCAGTACCTTGCGCGTTACGCGCAGGATGCGTTGTTCTTTCGATGTGTTGTCTGAGGGCACGATTGCTCCGCTAAGCTATAAATGATGGGCACAAGGTACAACAGTAAGGCGCTCAATACCAGCCAAGGCTAATATGTTTTGCTGCGCGGCTGGATTGCGGACAGTCTGCTTCAAACGGATGCGCGCATGCGGGCTTCGACCTGCAGGCGTTTGATGAGCGCCGGGTCGGCCTGGACCGGATAGAGGCGCGCGTAATGGGCGACGCCGGCGGCATCGGCGATGGCCGACTGTTCGAGTGTCGCGCGGGTGGCGGTCATTAGCGGCAGCATCAGCAAGCGGGCCGCCTGGCGCGCGAGAAAGGCCGAGATCAGGGCGCGATCCTCGGCCAGCGCGAAAATATCGACGGCGAGCAGGCGTTCGGGAAAAGCGGCGGCGGGCAGGGATTGCTCCTGAGATGGGCATGGCGCAGCGTTGGCGAGGGCATCGCCGCTCCCATCTGCGTCGCGCCGGAACCAGCACGTGCAGTTGCCGGCACGCTGCCAGCGCGTCTCGATCGCCGCGGCCTGGGCGTCTTCCGGCAATGCCCGCCAATGCGCGGCGGTCCGCCGCTCGGGCAGGGCGGTCGACGTCGCCAGCAGCGCGAGGGGGTGGCTGTCTGCACAGAGCCAGCATTCGTAGACATCGGTCAGGGCGAAAGGCAGTTCGGCCTCCAGCCTGACAATGGCTGTCAGCAGGCGGTCGGCGGCGGCAGATGTATCGAACTCGGTGGCGGGAAAGTACGGAAACCGCGCCAGGCCCTCGCTGGCTGACCAGACGCCATAGCGCGCGTAACCCAGTGCGCCCTGCTGGTTGAGGCTGCCCCAGCCGGCAGGGCGGCGGGCCAAAAGCTGAATTTCCCAGTTCCGGCCATCGACGCTGAGCGCGCGTCCGTCAGCGGATTCGATGATCTGCTCGACGCCACGGTAGGGGTTGACCCGACGCCGGGCGTAGTGGCGCAGGATGCTGCTCAGGATGCCACCTCAAGGCGCGCGCGCAATTGTGCGATCAACTGATCTGCAGATTCCTGCAACTCAGGATCGATGACTTCGTACAGGTATTCGACTTCGTCCAGCAGCGTCTCGATTTCGCTGCGTTCGGTCAATTGCGTCAGGCGGCCGGCCACCTGTTGCAGATAGACATAGGGGTTGACGCCTGGCATGAGTGGCTGCTCCTTCGCTGGTTTGTCGATGACACCATGCAATTGACCGGTCTTATCACCAACGGTTCGGTGAAAGTCGCTAGAATCCTCGCAAAGGGCGCTACATCGGTTCCTGATCGGCGCAAAAAATGTTGCAGATTCTGGCGCGGGCAGTGTGTTGCCGGCCTTGCATGAGAGGTGGATAGGGGCTTGTTCAAGATTTCCGGTTGGTTCGTTCCTTTGGCGCGGCGCGTGCTCTATTTCTGGGTGCGCACGACCGTCTTTGCCGAAGCGGCGACGGCCATCGATCCGACACGTCCGGTCTGCTACGTTCTGCTCGACCGCCATCTGTCGAACCTGCTCGTCCTCTTCGAGGAGTCGGGCCGCGCCGGATTGCCGCCGGCCGATGCGCCGCTGGTTTTTGACGGGATCCGGGCGCGCCGTTCGGTCTTTTTCCTGAACCGTCGGCAAAATGGCGGCGCCCAGGAAATTTCACGTCTGCTGGCTGCGATCACGCGGGTGACGGTCGCCGATCCGCAAATCGACATCCAGCTGGTGCCGGTCGTCATCCTGTGGGGGCGCAGCCCGGACAAGCAGGAATCCATACTCAAGGCGCTGTTCGCCGAAACCTGGCGCAACCCCGGCACTTTTCGCCAGACGCTGGCCATTCTGCTGCATGGGCGGCAAACGCTGGTGCGCTTCAACGCGCCGCTCTCGCTGCGCGAACTGGTCCATGGCCGGTCGGCGCCGCTCAACGAAACGCAGGCTGCGCGCAAGGTGTCGCGCATCCTGCGTGTGCATTTCCGGCGCCAGCGCGAGATGGCCATCGGCCCCGATCTGTCGCACCGCAATACGCAGATCGAGACGATCTTGGCCAGCGACCAGGTGCGGCAGGCCATCTTCGACGAGTCGAACAAACTGGGAATTACCCCGGGCGCCGCCTATGCCAAGGCCAACAAGTTCGCGCTGGAAATCGCTTCAGACTATTCCTACGGTACGACGCGGGCGCTCGAACTGTTCGTCAACTGGCTGCTCCAGCATCTTTACGAAGGTGTCGAAACGCACAATTTCGACACGGTGACGCAGATCGCACCGGGCCAGGGCATCGTCTATGTGCCCTGCCACCGCAGCCATGTCGATTATCTGCTGCTTTCGTTCCTGATCCATCGCAATGGCCTGACGATTCCGCACATTGCCGCCGGCGTCAATCTCAACCTGCCGCTGGTTGGCGCGTTGCTGCGCCGAGCCGGCGCGTTCTTCCTGCGTCGCAGCTTCAAGGGCGAACCGCTGTATGCGGCGGTATTCCATGAATACCTGCACCTGATGCTGGCGCGCGGCTTTCCGATCGAGTATTTCATCGAAGGCGGACGCAGCCGTACCGGTCGCACGCTGACGCCGAAGGCCGGCATTCTGGGCATGACCATCGCCAGTTACGTGCGCAGTCACAGTCGGCCGCTGGTTTTCGTGCCGGTTTACATCGGTTACGAGCGGCTGATCGAGGGGCCAACCTATGTCCGCGAACTGGCTGGCCGTCCCAAGCAGCGCGAATCGCTGTTGAGCCTGCTGACCAGCATCCGCAAGGTTCGCCGCATCTATGGCCGGGTGCACGTCAATTTCGGCGAACCGATGCCGCTCAACGGCTTCCTCGACAATTACCGGCCCGAGTGGCGCGCGGAACGCGACGAGGCGCGCGGCGAATGGGTGCGTGCCGCCACCCGCGAGGCGGCGGTCGCGCTCGCCACGCGAATCAACGATGCCGCCGTGATCAATCCGGTCAGCCTGATCGCGCTGGCCTTGCTGGCGACGCCCCGCGCGACGGCCGATCTTCTCTGCCTGCAGCGGCTGATCGGGCATTTACAGGCGCTTGATGTCGCGGCTCCCTATTCGCCGCGGCGCATCCCCTGTGACATCGATCCGGCGCAGGTCATCGCCCACGCCGAACGCCTCGGCATCGTCGAGCAGATTCCCCATCCGTTCGGCAATCTGGTTCGCGTCGTCGACGCGCAGATTCAGCAGCTTTCCTATTTCCGCAACAATGTGCTGCACCTGTTCACCTTGCCGGCGTTGATTGCCTGCCTGCTCGGCAATAACCGCAGCCTTGATGTTCAGCGCCTGTGCGACGCGATCGTCGGCATTTATGCTGTCATGCGTTCGGCGCTGTTCCTGCGCCGTTCGGACGAAGTCCTGCCGCAGGAAATCGAGCACACGATCGAAATATTGGCCAAGCGCGGCCTGCTGCGGCGCGGCGAAAACCAGAGCGGGCTGCTCGCGCCGGAGGCCAACAGCCAGGAATTTCTCGAACTGCACATGATCGGCGAAACCCTGCGGCCCATGCTGGGGCGCCATTTTCTGGCGCTCGCCCTGTTGCAGCAGCGCGGCTCAGGCAAGTTGACGCGCGCCGTTCTGGAAAAGGACTGCCAGTTGCTGGCGCAACGCCTCGCGCTTCTGCATGGCTTCGGCGAAGCCGAGACTGGCGACAAGTCGGACTTCACCAATCTGGTCGCCAATCTGCTCGATGCCGAGTTGCTGACGGAAGACGACGACGGGCTAATACACTTCGACCAGCGCCTGCTGGTGCCGCTCGGTGCCGTGGAACTGGTGCTGCCGGCCGATGCACGGCAGTCGATACGGCGGGCTGCGGAACAGCCTTCGCCCTGATTGCCTATTGACTGTTGCGGTCGACCGGGATTTAAGGCGAAAAACCTGTATCCGGCCGGCTCAGATCATCTGGCTTCGTCGATCATCAGGATGGTTTGCTGCTCGACTTCCTTGCCGACTTGCACCAGCACCGGATCATCGGATAGTCCGGAAAGCATCTGCGCCGGCGTGATCATTCCGATCAGTGTCTTGCCATTCTCGGTATAGACCGAGATGCGACACGGCAAGGCCATGTTCAGGCGCATGTCGGTGGCCAGAACCTTGGCTGCCTGACCCGGATTGCAGACTTCGAAAACCTTGCACTGCTCGGCGAAGGCGATGCCCTTGCTGCGCAGCGTGGCGCCAAGATCGTGCACATGCAGAACCCCGAAATTGTGCTTCTTGACCGCCGCATCAAGATCGGCTGCCGCCTGTTCGAATGACTTGGCGCTTTCAACGATGTAGTACATGAATCACCTCGATTGCTTGGATTGGCACATTTTGACCAAAAGGAAATTATCGCTCAGCCGAGCAGTTTGCGCTGGTCGAGAAATTTTTCGAGGATCTCAAGGCGGGAAAGCGGATCTTCCAGTTCCAGCAATTTCTGCTTCGCCAGGTTTTGTATCGGCAGCACTTCCGTGATGCGGAAACCGACCCATTCCGCATCGTCGAAATGATGCGGCTCGGGAATGCGCGCTGCGCCCATGTCTTCCGCGATTCGCCGCAGCAATGGCAAGAGGCGCCGGCGCTCGGACGGAAACGGCAGCGGACCGTCTTCGTTGATCAGTTCGACGGTGGCGCGCAGCAGGTTATCCGGGCTGACTGCCTTGTCGACGATGCGAAAGCGCTGCTCGCCGAGCGTGGTGATCTGCAGGATGCCGAGCTGCGCCATTTCCCAGTCGACGATGCGCGCCAGGGTGCCGACCGCGTGTGGCTCAGCGACGCCGCCGGCCTCGTCGCCGCTGGCGATCAGGCAGATGCCGAAAGGCCGGGCTTCCTTCATGGATAGCGCGGCCATGTCGAGATAGCGCTGCTCGAAAATTTTCAGCTGCAGGATGCCACCGGGAAAGAGTACGGTATTGAGCGGGAACAGCGGAATTTCGCTGCGCTCGGGCAGCGCCTTTTCTTCTTCCCTGGAAGAACCGAACCAGCCCATCAGGCGCCCCAGCGTTGCATCAGCGCATGCGGGACGGCAAGCTGGTCGAGGATGCGCGCGACGACGAAATCGACAATATCGGCGACGCTCTCCGGATGGTGGTAGAAGCCGGGGTTGGGCGGCAGGACGACGGCGCCGGCGCGGGCCAGGCGCAACATGTTTTCGAGATGGATCGCCGAGAGCGGCGTTTCACGTGGAACCAGGATCAGCTTGCGGCCTTCCTTGAGAACGACGTCCGCGGCACGCTCGATCAGCTTGTCGGCCAGCCCCTGGGCAATCGCCGCCAGGGTACCCATCGAGCAGGGGCAGACGACCATCGCATCGGGCGGATTTGAACCCGAGGCGACCGGTGCGAACCATTCCTCGCGGCCAAAAACCAGCAGCTTTTCCGGGATTATTTCTGGGTTGACCGCATCAATGTGGGCCAGCAATGCGGCCCGCGCTTCGGCAGGGCGCGACGGCAGTTCAAGGCCCAATTCCTGGCGGGCGACGACCTGCGCCGCCTGTGAGTAGAGCAGTTGAACGTTGCAGCCGGCCGCGAGCAGGCATTCCAGCAGGCGCAGGCCGTAAGGCATGCCCGAGGCGCCGGTCAGGGCGAGGCAGATGGTCTTGTTCATTGGGCGCTTTCTGCGGCAGGAGTATCCGCCAGCAGTTTAGCCGCGATCAGGCCGTTGATGGTGCCGAATACCAGTGCGGCACTGGCGAAAACCGGGGTCAGCAGGAAGACGCCGTTATGCGGAATCAGCCACAGGCGGGCCAGCAGCAGTTGCCCGCCGAGATGGGCGAAGGCGGCGAGGATCGAGAGGCTGACCGGCCCGAACCAGCGCGCCGGCAAATGGCGGGCAAGGCCCAGTGTCGCCAGGCTGAGCGTTGTGCCGATCAGCGACAGAAAGAAGCCGGGGGCGAGAAAATAGCCGAGCAGCAGACTGCCGGCCAGTACCCGCAGGCCGCTGACCCAGACGGCGGTGGCCCAGCCGTAGCGGAGCAAAACGACCAGCGTGACGATGTTGGCGAGGCCAGGCTTGACCCCGGGCAGCGGACTGGGAATCGCCGCATCGACCAGTGACAGCGCGACTGCCGCTGTCGCCAGCCAGGCGACGCGGCGATCCTCTTTGCTGATCGTCAGTTCAGTAACTGAGGCTGTCATAGGCACTGGTGCGGCCGGTGATCTGCACGCTGACCTGATTGGGGGCGCAGATGGCGATTTCGCCGGGGCGGGCCAGCCAGCCTTGGCGTACGCAATACTGGCGCGGGCCGGGGTCAGCGACGACGCGCGCGCGTCCCGGTTCGATGGCCACCAGCGTCGTGCCGAGCGGGCCGGGAACCGTGACCTCGCGCCGGCTGCCAAGATCGACCTCGGCGAAGACCTGACCGCCCTGGCGAATGATTGCGCGCTCGGCAAAGCCGCCCTGCCAGAGCAGGGGCAGCGTGATCCCGACCAGTGCCGCGCCGCCGCCCATGACGAGCCAGTCGCCGGGCCGCAGATAGGCCAGCCAGCGCATCAGCCGCCGGCCAGCGTGCGATGGCGGATCAGGACGCGGGCCTTGTCCTGGAACTGACGGCCCAGCCATTCGGCAAAGTAAACCGAACGGTGCTGGCCGCCGGTGCAGCCGATGGCCACCGTCAGGTAATTGCGGTTGTCGCGGATGTAAGCCGGCAGCCAGGTGGCGACGAAGCGGGCGATGTCGTCACGCATGCGGATGACCTCGTCCTCGGCTTCGAGAAAGCGGATGACCGGCTGGTCCTTGCCGGTCAGCGGACGCAGTTCGGCATCGTAATGGGGATTGGGCAGACAGCGGACGTCGAAGACCAGATCGGCGTCGAGCGGAATGCCGTGCTTGAAGCCGAAGGACTCGAACATCAGTGTCAGTCCGTGACCCGGCTCCGCTTCGATGAACTGGCGCACCCATTCGCGCAGCGCGTTGGCCTTGAATCCGCTGGTGTCGATGCGGTGACCAAGGGTGGAAATCGGCGCCAGCATTTCGCGTTCGCCGCGAATGGCCTCGGCCAGCGACTGGCCTTCGCTGGCCAGCGGGTGGCGGCGGCGCGATTCGGAATAACGCTTGAGCAGGGTTTCGTCGTTGGCGTGCAGAAAGAGGAATATCTGCTGGATGCCTTCCGCCTCGAGCAGACGCAATTTTCCCGGCAGCAGTTCGATGCCGTGCCCGGAGCGGGCGTCGATCGCCACAGCCACCTTGCGCGTATCCTCCTCCTTGAGCATGCGCACCAGTACCGTGAGCATGGTCACCGGCAGGTTGTCCACGCAATAGTAGCCGGCATCTTCCAGAAGATGCAGGGCAACCGATTTGCCCGAACCTGAGAGACCGCTGATCAGAACAAGTTCCATCGGTGGGAGCATAATGAAGGCAGCGTCGGCAAGCAACCGCCGTAATACAGATAGCGACAAGGAGACGCCCATGGCACCAACCCATCCCCTTCATGAACTGCCATTTCTCGCCGAGTTGACGGCCTTGCGCCGGGATATCCACGCGCATCCCGAATTGGCCTTCAACGAGAACCGGACCGCCGAAATCGTCGCCCGCGAGTTGGAACGCTACGGGCTGGAAGTACATCGCGGCATCGCCAAAACTGGTGTCGTCGGCGTTCTGCGCGCCGGGACATCGGCGCGCATGATTGGCCTGCGCGCTGACATGGATGCCTTGCCGCTGGCCGAGATGAACGAGTTTCCGCACCACTCCCGGCATGCCGGAAAGATGCACGCCTGCGGCCACGACGGCCATACCGCGATGCTGCTTGGTGCAGCGCGTTACCTGGCCGACCAGCCGGATTTTGACGGCACGGTCGTTTTCATATTCCAGCCGGCCGAAGAGTCCGAGGCAGGCGCCGCGGTGATGATCGAAGATGGCCTGTTCGAGCGCTTCCCGGTCGACGCCGTTTTTGGCCTGCATAACTGGCCTGGCGTTGCAGTCGGCGAGATGGTGGTGATGCCGGGACCGGTCATGGCCGGGACCTGCACCTTCGAGATCAGCGTGCGCGGCCACGGCTGCCACGCGGCAATGCCGCACCAGGGTGTCGATGCCATCGTCGCTGGCGCGCAACTGGTCCAGGCCCTGCAGACAGTGGTCAGCCGCACGTTGCACCCGTGTGATTCGGCGGTCGTCAGCGTGACGCAGTTCCACGGCGGCGAGGCATGGAACATCATTCCCGAGGAAGTGACCCTGCGCGGCACTATCCGCAGCTTCAAGCCCGACGTGCAGGAGGCCATTGAGCGTGCCATCGAGCGCTTGTGCAGTGGCGTTGCGGCAGCCAACGGGGCGCAGATCGGGGTCGACTTCCGGCATCGCTATCCGCCGACGGTCAACAGTGCGGCGGAGGCGGAATTCTGCCGTAGCGTTGCCAGCGAAGTGTTTGGCAACGAGTACGTGTTCACCAACGTATTGCCGTCAATGGGGGCCGAAGATTTCGCCTACATGCTGCGCGAGAAGCCGGGCTGCTACGTGTGGCTGGGCAATGGGCCGGGTACCGGTGGCTGCACGTTGCACAATCCGCATTACGATTTCAACGATGAAATTCTCGGACCGGGCATTGCCTACTGGGCGAAGCTGGTGCGCCGGGCATTGCCGGTTGCAGAAAGATGACACGGGGCGCCGGGCTATCCGGCGACCAGAAATCCATCCTCGCGGCGCAGCGCGTTGACCAGCAGCAATTCGCGTTCGATACGGGCGGCCAGCACGTCTTCCGGCAGGCCGACGTAGCGGGTATTGACGTCGACGGCGAACGGTAGGCCGAGCAGGAAGGCCGGAAAATCACCAGCCGGCAGGCAGCGACGTTCGAGCATGGCAAAGGAGACGATGACCTTGATCGCGTGCCAGGCCAGCTTGTCGATGTCGGTGGAAAAGCTGTCGACACGCCGGAAAGCGCGCTCGAATGCGGCGTCGACCGCAGCGAACGGGCTGCCGTGGCCGGGAATCACGATGTCGATCGGCAGGCGGGCGAGCATTTCCAGCGTTGCGCGCGTGCTGGCCAGGCCGTCGGCCTCACCGAGCAGTTCGGGGAAAATGACCCCGAAACCGTTTTCCCACAGCGCGTCGCCGGAAATCAGGATGCGCCTTTCCGGGTTGTAGTAGGCCAGCGCTTCCATGTCGTGACCGGGCACCGCCAGCGCCTGCCAGTTGAGGCCGCCCATCTCCAGTTCGTCGCCGGCATGGATCAGGCTGTCGTGCTGGAAGCGTGCCGCCTGCTGGCCAAGCGGCGAAAGCAGCAGGGCATTTTCGTTCCACTCGGCAATGGTCGCGTGCAGTCCGCCGGGAACGATGATCTCGCAGCCGAAACGGGCTTGCAGCGCAGCGTTGCCGCCGATGTGGTCGGAATGCGAGTGGGTGTTGATCAGCCGTCTCAGTTGTCGACCGTGCACGGCATGGCTGACCAGTTCGACCGTCTGCGCGGCGTGCGTGACATAGCCGCTATCGACCAGTGTGGCGTGTTCGCCTTCGAGAAAGACGATATTGTTGGCCGACAGCCAGCCGCGCTCAAGGACACGCAGCGAATCCGGCAGGTGCATGTTCATTCGGGATTGTCCGGATCATCGCCGGAACTGTCGGCCGAGGCGACTGGCGCGACGACTTCGCAGACCACTTCGGGCGACTCGAGCGGAGGCCGTCCGCAACCCAGGCAGTAACCCGAATCGGGATCGGCCATGCAGATGCCGACGCAGATGTATTGATCTTCGTCCTGGTCAGCCATGATGATCACAGTCGCAGCGCAAATCGTTTTCCCACGGGTCGTATTCCTGCCGGCGCCGGGCGACGGCAGCGAGAATGCTCACGCGCCGGGCGTCGTCGGCCTGTGCCCAGACGGTGATTTCGTCAATGGTCCGGAAGCAGCCGGAACAAAGGCCGCTGCGCGGGTCCATCTTGCAGATGTTGATGCAGGGCGAGGCGATCATCAGATGATCATGAAGCGGCGGCGCTGGTCGCTGACGAGTTCAACGGCCGCCTGTGCCTCGTCGCGGCGAACGCGGGCCACCATCGCCATGTGGATGCGTTTGTCGCGGCCACGAAACTCGGGAAAGCTCAGCGTATTGACGTTGATGTCCTCGGTCCCGGCCTGCTCGGAAACGATACCGAGGCGATCGACGGTGATATTGATCGGCATCAGCCGCAACGAGGTGTCCGGCGCGTTAAGGTAATCGGCGAGTGCCCGAATGAGCTGGTCCGGCATCAGCGCTGCGGCTTTTTCGCGCAGATCGGTTTCAAGCTGTGCCAGATGCCGGGTATGGGTCTGAAATTCCGGCCCTGGCGACTTGCCGCGCAATACCGTCAGGTGCGCGCGCTGCATCGCGGTATCGGCGCGCAAACCCTCACGCTCGCTGCGCAGCGCCTCGAGATGTTCGTGAAAGGTAAGAAGCAGGCTTTGCAGAGCCTGGCAGCGGAGGTTGGCCAGGGTCGTATCAAGGTCGCAACTCGGTTCGATCAGCGTCTGGTCGCCAAAATAGACGACGACTTGTGGCACGTCGATCTGGATCACATCGCCGCGCTGCGCACTGCCGATCTGCTTTTTCTGCTGGCGGCGTGCGGTAAATAGGGCATAGAAATTATCATCTTCGAGGCTTTCCGGCTCGGCCAGAAAGTCGCGAACCGCCTGACTGCGCCCGAGCATCTGCCCGATGTCATCGGCCGTGGCGAACAACGCATGGATCAGCGGATCGCTGGCGAAGGATTGGCGATTGATGTCGATCGGCCCCGGCAGGGCGGCGACCAGACCCTCGCAATAGCCGAGCGCATGCTCGACAGGCAGCGCCAGATGGCGCTCGAAACCGGCTGCCGATTTGAGCAGCGGATCGACGACATTGGCGACCCGGTCGAGCGCCCTGCATATTTTAGGCGTCAGCGCTGGCGCGGGTTTCAGGAAATCAGCGAGGGAAGAAACCAGGCTCAAGGGACAGAATTCGCGCAGATTGCCCGACCGGACTTGGCGCCGTTCGGACGGTTGAGGGCACTGGATATCCAGTCGCCGATGCCGGCCAGTTTAGCGAGATCGATGCCAGTTTCAATCCCCAGTCCATTCATCAGATAGACGACATCCTCGGTCGCCACGTTGCCGGAAGCACCCTTTGCATACGGGCAGCCACCCAGTCCGGCGACTGACGCGTCGAAGGTGGCCATGCCCATCTCCAGCGAGGCGTAGATGTTGGCGATCGCCATGCCATAGGTGTCGTGGTAGTGACCGGCCAGTTTAGCGACAGGTATCTGCTGTCCGCAGGACTCGATCAGACGCTGGATCGAGGCGGGGTTGCCGACACCGATCGTGTCGCCGAGTGAAACCTCGTAACAGCCCATTTCGAACAGTGTCCCGGCGACTGCCGCGGCCTGCCCGGGATCGATGGCGCCCTCGTAGGGGCAGCCGACGACGCAGGAAACGTAGCCGCGGACCGGAATTTCCAGTGCGCTGGCCGATGAAAGAATGGGTTCGAAGCGCTTCAGGCTTTCGGTGATCGAACAATTGATGTTCTTCTGCGAGAAAGATTCGGAGGCGGCCGCGAAAATCGCCACTTCCGTCGCGCCGGCCTGAATCGCCGCATCGAAGCCCTGCAAATTCGGCACTAAAACCGGGTAGACCGTAGTGGTTCGACGCTCGATGCACTGCATGACCGTCGCGTTGTCGCTCATTTGCGGCACCCATTTCGGCGACACGAAAGCGGTTGCTTCGATGGCGCGTAGCCCGGCTTCCGCCAGGCGGTCGATCAGTTCAATCTTGATTTCGCTCGGAACGAGCTGCTTCTCGTTCTGCAGACCGTCGCGCGGTCCGACTTCGACGATTTTCGCTTGAGTGGGAAGTGTCATTTTGCTTACGAAACCGCTGGCCCAATTACCGCCGGGCTGCGGTCGACGTGGTAGAGGACGATGATGAGGCCGGCTGTCGCGACGACCAGCAGAACCGGCCCGAACAGCCAGAAGACGAGCGGTATCGCGAAGAAGAATGAACGCATGCCGATCGCGAACAGGTTACCGGCGCGGATCAGACGGCGGCCGACGCGTGCCGGCGTCAGTTCCTGATGCGCATCGTGATTCGGCACGTTGATCATGAACACCACATGGTTGCTCAGGCGCACGGCCATAGCGAAGGCAAAGAAGGCGACGATGAAATCGAGCAGCAGGGCCAGTACCTTGATGATCCACAGTTCGGCGGCATGGGTGCCGAACTGGTTGAGCACATGCCAGCTTTTCGAGATGTTATCCGCCTGTCCGGACAGGGTCAGGGTGCCGATGATCAGCAAGGCAGCGGTCGAGGCCATCAGGCTGGCGCCCATGATGAAGTTGCGCATGGTTTGCACCGCCATGATGTCCTTGCCTGGATTGTTCATCACGTTGGCAACCCACAGGCTGCGGACGATCTCGTTGACGCCATGGATCGAATAAGTCGGGTCGCGCCGCGAACGCGCGCGCAGGTAGACGTAGTAGGCGCCGATCATGGTGGTACTGACGGCGACAGCAATGATGTCCGGACTCAGGCCGCGAAGCAGTGCGAATATTTCCATGCTGCCATTATCCTCGTCGATCGATTTCTCGTTCGGCAACCGGGTGATTGGGTGACGGTTCTCTAGAATTACAAGACTACCAGCATCTCAGGCGACTTTCTCCGATTCAGCGAACTCGACCAGTGCCGCGCCATCGCTGACCTGTTCGCCCGCTGCGTAGCAAAAAGTCTTGACGGTGCCGGCGGCTGGAGCGGTGATGGTGTGTTCCATTTTCATCGCTTCGAGGATGAGCAGCGGCGTGCCCTTGTCGACCTTCTGTCCCGGCTGCGCGAGCAGCGCGACAACCTTGCCGGGCATCGGCGCGGTCAGGCCGCCGCCGTGGCTGTCGCCGGCATCGACACGATGCAATGCGTCATCGCGCAAGAGTGAGTACGTGCTCCCTTGCAAAAATACGGTTCTCTTTTCGTCGACCGAAACAACGCTGGCGACCAATCGGCGGTCGTCGAGTTCGACGGCAAAGCGGTCGCCATCGAGCTTCTTGCCACGCGCCAGCGTGGTTTTGCCATTGAGGGTCAGTTCCCATTGGTCGTCACCATAGCGCACCCGGACATCAGTCAGCGTGTCGCCATCCTTGAAGCTGATCGTGCGTGCGGCCGTCAGGTTCATGCGCCAGCCGTCGCGGGCATGCCAGGGCGACCAGGGGTCACCACTGTTTTTGGCGGCCTGACGGGCGGCGAACTGCTCCCAGAGCAGTTCGCCCACTGTGGCGACGAGCAGCACGTCACGCGGCACCGGTTGGGGTTCGGGGAAAAGGAAACTTTTCTGGCGTTCGATCAGGCCGGTATCGAGGTCGGCGCCGGCAAAGGCCGGGCAGGCCACCAGGCGCGACAGGAAATCGATATTGGTCGTTACCCCGGCTATCTGGTAATCGGCCAGCGCCTTGCGCATGCGGGCCAGTGCGGCGTCGCGTGAGTTTTCGTTACTTTCGTCCCAGACAATCAGCTTGGCGATCATCGGGTCGTAGTAAGGCGTGATTTCGTCGCCTTCCTCGACGCCGGTGTCGACGCGGACATTGAGCGACTCGGCCGGCGGCACCAGACGGATCAGCGTGCCGGTGGCGGGCAGGAAGCCCTTGTTGGCGTCTTCGGCGTAGATGCGTGCTTCCAGTGCGTGGCCACGCAGTTCGAGCTGATCCTGGCGCAAAGGCAGCGGCTCGCCGGCGGCAACGCGAAATTGCCATTCGACGAGGTCCTGGCCGCTGATCATTTCGGTAACCGGGTGCTCGACCTGTAGCCGCGTGTTCATCTCCATGAAGTAAAAGGTCCCGTTCTGATTGGCGATGAACTCGACCGTGCCGGCGCCGACATAGCCGACGGCCTGCGCAGCGGCGACCGCCGCTTCGCCCATCTGGCGGCGGCGAGCTTCGGTCATGCCGGGGGCGGGCGCTTCTTCGAGAACTTTCTGGTGACGGCGCTGCACCGAGCAGTCGCGCTCGAACAGATAGACGCAGTTGCCCAGCGTGTCGGCGAAGACCTGAATCTCGATGTGGCGCGGCCGGGTGATGTATTTCTCGATGAGCACATGTTCATCGCCAAAACTGGCTGCAGCTTCACGCTTGCAGGAGGCCAGCGCATCGAGAAAATCCTCGCTGCGCTCGACCAGGCGCATGCCCTTGCCGCCACCGCCGGCGGCGGCCTTGATCAGTACCGGATAGTCGATCTGGTCGGCTTCGGCATGCAGCAGCGCAGGCTCCTGATCGTCACCGTGATAGCCCGGCGTCAGCGGCACGCCAGCGGCGCCCATCAGTTTCTTGGCTTCGGATTTCGAGCCCATGGCGCGAATCGCCGAAGCCGGCGGGCCGATGAAGGTGATGCCGTTGGCGGCCAGTGTGTCGGCGAAATCGGCATTTTCCGAAAGAAAGCCGTAGCCGGGGTGCACGGCTTGTGCGCCGCTACGCTTGCAGGCATCGATGATCTTGTCGGCGACGAGGTAAGACTCGCGGGCAGCGGCCGGGCCGAGCAGCACGGCTTCATCGGCCAGCCGAACGTGACGGGCGTTGGCATCAGCCTCGGAATAGACAGCAACGGTACGGATGCCCATGCGGCGGGCAGTCTTGATAACGCGGCAAGCGATTTCTCCTCTATTCGCAATCAGGATCTTGTTAAACATGCTTACTCCACAAACCAGTTCGGCTGGCGCTTGTCGAGGAAGGCGGCAATGCCTTCTTTTGCTTCCGGTGTGGCGCGCAGGTGGGCGATGCGGTGGGCGGTTTCTTCGACCAGGTTATCGTTGATCGGCTGATTATCGACGGCACGGATAAGGTCCTTGGCGGCGGCCTGGGCCAGCGGGCCGCCTTGTAGCAGCGCCTCGACGATTTCCTGCACTTTGGCGTCGAGTTGATCCGGGTCGACCGTTTCATGGACCAGACCCAGTTCGCGGGCGCGGGTGGCGTCGATGCGTTCGGCCGACTGAAAGTAACGGTAGGCCTGGCGGGCGCCGATGGCGCGTACGACGTAAGGACTGATGGCCGACGGGATGATGCCGAACTTGACTTCGGACGTCGCGAAAAAGGCCTTGCTGGAGGCGACCGCGATGTCACAGGCGGCGGTCAGCCCCGTGCCGCCGCCGAGTGCTGCGCCCTGCACGCGGGCAATCGTCGGTTTCTTCATTTTGGCCAGCACGCGCAGCATGCGGGCCAGCGCGCGGGCATCATTGAGATTTTCATCGACACCATTGTTGGCAGCCCGCTTCATCCAGTTCAGGTCGGCGCCAGCCGAGAAGCTCTTGCCGCGCCCGGCGAGGACGACGACGCGAACGTCCTTGTCTTCATCAAGGGCGATGCAGGCGGCAGTCAGTTCGGCGATCAGGGTTTCGTCGAAGGCATTGTGGAGGTCGGGGCGGTTCATCCAGATCGTGGCGACCGGGCCGTTTAGTTCAATTTCAAGGCTTACAAACATCTGTCTCGCTCCTGTGTTGTCGCTGGTGAATCAGGTCAGCCATTGGGTCGCCGGCCTTGACCAGCGCGGTGATCAGGCTGGCCTGGTTTTCGGCCGGCTGGTTCTGGCTGACCTTCCACTTGCCGAGCAGGCGGGTGATGCTGATTTCGATGCCGACGATGGCGCCGAGCATCTTCTCGATGTAATCGGCCGGCGCATCGGTGACGGCCCATGGCTGCGGCAGTACTGCTTCGTTGGCTGCGGTCAACGCGGAAATCTGGGCAAAAATCCACTGGGGATCGTCGACTATCCGCAGTTCGCCGTAGGCGTGTACCGTCGCGTAATTCCAGGTTGGGACGACCTTGCCGTGCTCTGCCTTGGTCGCATAGCCGGACGGGCTGATATAATTTTCGTCGCCATGGAAAATCACCAGTACCTCGCCGGTCACCTTGCCTTCTTGCCACAGCGGGTTGGCGCGGGCGATATGGCCCTGCAGTTTGCCGTCGCTCAGCAGCAAGGGGATGTGGTTGGCGTTCAGGCCGTCCGGCCCGTGGCTGACCAGCGTGGCAAGCGGCCTGGCGCACATCAATGCGTGCATCTCGGCGACATCGGTTTCGGCAAATTGCTTGGGTAGATACACGATTTACATCCGGAACATGCCGAACTTCGTCTCTTCGGCCGGTGCGTTCATCGATGCCGATAGCCCTAGTCCTAGTACGCGCCGGGTATCGGCCGGATCGATGATGCCGTCGTCCCACAGTCGCGCCGAGGCATAGTAGGGATGGCCCTGTGTTTCGTACTGCTCGCGGATCGGCGCCTTGAAAGCGGCTTCTTCCTCGGCCGTCCATGTTTTGCCGCTGGCTTCCATGCCGTCGCGCTTGACGGTGGCCAGTACGCCGGCCGCCTGTTCGCCGCCCATCACCGAGATGCGGGCGTTCGGCCACATCCACAGGAAGCGCGGCGAATAGGCGCGGCCGCACATGCCGTAGTTGCCGGCGCCGAAGCTGCCGCCGATGACGACGGTGAATTTGGGCACTTTGGCGGTGGCGACGGCGGTGACCATCTTGGCGCCATCGCGGGCGATGCCGCCGTTTTCGTACTTGCGGCCGACCATGAAGCCGGTGATGTTCTGCAGGAAGACGAGCGGGATGCCGCGCTGCGCGCACAGCTCGATGAAGTGCGCGCCCTTCTGCGCCG
>CAZGPO010000012.1:0-21874 GCA_964527745.1 uncultured Dechloromonas sp. | reverse complement strand
AACAAAAACCAACCCAACCTCAAGACAGGTCAGATTCCGACTAATCATACTTCATGCAATTTGGCGACCGTAACGTTTCCCTCTCATGACTTCAGCAACTCTTCCCGCGACCCAAGCCAGCGCTGTAGATGGCGCTCGGCGAGTTCGGGATACCCGGTCAGCATGGTTTCGGCCAAATCGCGCGCTATCTCGACCAGGTCGGCATCCATTTCCAGATCGGCGTAGCGCAGCAGCGGCACGCCGCTTTGCCGGCTGCCGACGAATTCGCCGGGGCCGCGAATCTGCAAGTCCTGGCGAGCGATCTCGAAGCCATCTGTGTTCTCGTAGATGATCTTCAGCCGCTGGCGGGCGACTTCGCCGAGCGGGCCGGCGTAGATCAGGACGCAGCTCGACTTGTACTGGCCGCGTCCGACGCGGCCGCGCAGCTGGTGCAGTTGCGAGAGGCCGAAACGCTCGGCGTGCTCGATGACCATCAGGCTGGCATTCGGTACATCGACGCCGACTTCGATCACTGTCGTCGCCACCAGCACGTCGATGTCGCCGGCGGCGAAGGCGGCCATCACCGCCTGTTTTTCGTCGGCCTTCAACCGACCGTGCACAAGCCCTACGGTCAACCCGGGAAATTCGGCCAAAAGCGTTGCGTAGGTTTCCTGCGCCGTCTGCAACTGCAAGGCTTCCGATTCCTCGATCAGCGGGCACACCCAGTAGGCCTGGCGACCTTCCTCGACATGTTTCCTGACGAAGCCGACGACCTCGTCGCGCCGGCTGTCGGCGACCAGCCGCGTCTTGATCGGCGTGCGACCGGGCGGCAGCTCGTCGAGCACCGTCACATCGAGGTCGGCGTAGTAGCTCATGGCCAGCGTGCGCGGAATCGGCGTCGCCGACATCATCAGCTGGTGCGGATTGCTGCCCTTCTTGCGCAGGGCGAGGCGCTGGGCGACGCCGAAACGGTGCTGTTCGTCGACAATGGCCAGCCCGAGCCGGGCGAAGTCGACGCCCTCCTGGATCAGCGCGTGGGTGCCGACGACAAGCTGGGCATCGGCTGCCGTCGCCGCCAGTTGTTCGCGCTTCGCCTTTGTCTTCAGGCTGCCCGACAGCCAGGCGACCTTGATGCCAAGCGGCTCCAGCCAGTCGCGCAACTTGAGGTAATGCTGCTCGGCGAGGATTTCGGTCGGCGCCATGAAGGCGGCCTGCCAGCCGGCGGAAATCGCCTGGCAGGCGGCGAGCGCGGCGACGATGGTCTTGCCGGCGCCGACGTCGCCCTGCAGCAGGCGTTGCATCGGGTAGGGCTGGCCGAGATCGCCGGCAATCTCGGCCATCGCCCTCAATTGTGCGCCAGTCAGTCCGAACGGCAGGCAATCGAGCAGACGGGCGCCGAGGTCATCCCGCGCCACCAGCACCGGCGCGCCCTGCTCGCGGCGGGCGAGGTAGGCGCGGCGCAGCGACAGTTGCTGGGCCAGCACTTCGTCGAACTTGACGCGGCGCCAAGCCGGATGATTGCGCGCGTGCAGGGTATCGAGATCGGTGCCGGGTGGCGGCCGGTGCAGAAAATGCAGGCTGCGCGCCAACCCGGGCAGTTTGAGCCGTTGGCGCAAGTCATCGGGTAGCGTTTCGGACAGGTCGCCATCGGCCAGCGCCCGGCCGATCAGCTTTTGCAGCGCCGAATTGGCGACGCCTGCGGTCGACGGATAAATCGGCGTCATTTCTGTCGGCAGCGGCTCGTCATCGCCGACCTTGCGAAAACGCGGGTGCACCATCTCGGCGCCGTAAAAGCCGCCGCGCACTTCGCCAAAGGCACGGATGCGCGAACCTTCGCTCAGCGCCGCCTTTTGATTCGGATAGAAACTGAAGAATCGCAGCGTAATCTCGCCGCTCTCATCGGCCGCACGAACAATCATCTGCCGTCGCGGCCGGAACTGGATTTCGCTCGACTGAACAACCACCTCGACCTGTACCGGTTCGCCATTGAAGGCATGATTGACCGGCGTGATGCGCGTTTCGTCCTCATAGCGCAGCGGCAGGTGCACCAGCAAATCGGCCTCGCGATGAAGGCCGATTTTGGCGAGCTTCTTCAGCAGCGCCTCGGAAGCACGAATGGGCGGAGAAGCGGAGGCCGCAGCCCCGGCTTCACTCATCAGCCAAGAAACATTACGGCATCGGCCTCGACCAGCGCGCCACGCGGCAGTTCCTTGACGCCAACCGCCGCACGCGCCGGAAAAGGCGCACTGAAGTAGGTCGCCATGGTTTCATTGACCCGGGCAAAATGCGCCAGATCGGCCAGGAAGACGTTCAGCTTGACGACATCGGCCAGCGACCCGCCCGCCGCCTCGGCAACCGCCTTGAGATTCTCGAAAACGCGAACGATTTGTGCATCGATGCCGTCTACCATTTGCATGGAGGCCGGATCGAGCCCGATCTGCCCCGACATATATACGGTATCGCCAACGCGCACGGCTTGCGAATAGGTGCCGATGGCGGCCGGGGCATGCGGGGTGCTGATGATGGTCTTGCTCATAAGTCGCTTCCTGTATCCGTTTTGCAAAACCTTATTTTAGCCTTGGTATACCATGAACCCACGTATCGAATCCCTGGAAAAAATGCTCGGTGGCCCGCGCGACGGCGCCCTGCTCCGCTTCTCGCTGGGCAACGAATACCTCAAGGCCGGCGATCCGGAAATAGCTGCAAATTGCTTCAAAAACGCCGTTGACCGTGACGATCAGTTTTCTGCCGCCTGGAAGGCACTCGGCAAGGCGCTGCTCGACAGCGGCGAGCCGGCCGGCGCGCTGGCCGCCTACGAGCAGGGCATCAGTGTGGCCGAAGCCAAAGGCGATATTCAGGCGGCCAAGGAAATGAAGGTTTTCGCCAAGCGCCTGCGTTCGGCGCTCAGCGAAGCGGCAGGGAAAACCTAGAAGCCGTTCGAGTACTGCACGCCCAGCAGGTGACCGCTGTTGTTGTACGAACCGCGCAGGTTGCTGCTGACTGTCGGTGAAAACACCTTGGTCTGATTGATGTCCGCGTCCTTGAGGTACAGGTAGGCGTAGCCGGCATCGATCTTGCCGTAGGACCCGCCATTCCACTGGCCACCGAACGAGAACCAGATACGGTCGTTGTCCGGCACGCGGACTGAACGGTCGCTGTCCGAGGTCGGCGTCTTGTCATAGGCAATGCCGAATTTCACTTTCCACGCTTCGTTCGCCTTGTACGCCGCGCCCCAGGCGAAACGCCAGGAATCCTTGTAGCCGAAGTTCTCGCTGCCGATCTGTGTGCCGCTATTGCTGTTGACCACATTCAGCGTATCGAGCGTGCTCCAGTGGGTATAGGAGAGATCGCCCATCGCCTCCCAGCGGTCGGAAACCTGTTGCCAGACCGACAGGGTAGCCGTATCGGGCAGCTTGACGTCGGCACGGACCGGCGTTGAGTTCAGCGCCGTCGTCATGTTGCCTTCCAGCGTGTAATTCACCGCCGAGCGATAAGAAACGCCGACCCGCATCGCCGGCGACAATGTAAACAGGGCGCCTGCATTCCAGCCCCAAGCCGAGTCATCACCCTTGAGTTGCGAATATCTGAGCGGCCCGGGCACCGCCGAAGTCAACTCGGCGTCGATGGTCTGATAACTGAGGCCGAGGCCAAGCGACACCTTGTCGTTGATCTTCCAGGCCAGCGAGGGGTTGTAATTGACCGTCGTGATATCGGACTTGATCGCCTGATAACTGCCGATCCAGTTGTCGCTGTCGTACTCGGTCTTCAAACCGAAGGGCGAAGAGATGCCGAGGCCGACGAACCAGTCCGGCGCCACTTGCCAGGAAACATAGGCATTCGGTACTGCCGCCCAGCTACCGGCATTGCCGCCGTCGCCGCCGCTTCCCAGCAGGCCGCTAGAACCGCTGTCGCTGAACTCGAAATTCGGCCGGACGCCGACCACACCCGCCGAGAGATGAAGCCCCGGCAGTTTCGTCATGCCGGCCGGGTTGAAGAATATTGTGCTGGCGTTGTCGGCGACCGCCGCCGAACCGGCGTAGGAAGTGGCAATGCCGCTCGCGTTTTGCTCCAGGAGCTGGAAGGCGGCGGCCGAAGCAGCGCCGGAGAATGCAACCAGAAGCAGCGCCGGCACGGTACGCATGGTCATATTTTTCATTCTCTTACTTCACCTTAACAGAATTTTATATTCGTTTGATTTTACGTATTTTCTGGAGGAACAGAACGTTTTTTGCCATTTCCGTCGATGGCAACGTAAGTTAGTTGCGCTTCTGTCACCTTGACCGTCTCCAGGTTGGCGTAGTTCCGCTCGGCATAGACCTCGACATTGACGGTGATCGAGGTCCGCCCGACATGCACGACATCAGCATAGAGACTGACCACATCGCCCACTGAAATCGCCTGTTTGAACTGGAAGGAATTGACCGAAACCGTTGCGACACGGCCACCGGCACGGTGCATGGCGGGAATCGCGCCGGCCACGTCGACCTGGGCCATGACCCAGCCGCCGAAGACGTCACCGTTCTGGTTGAGATCGGCCGGCATTGGCACCACGCGCAATGACGGCTGTTTTTGCGGAAGACTGATGTGGTCGACGCCCATGATTAGCCCAATTTCAAATAAAGCCCGATTTTCGCGGAATAGCGGAAGATTTCATATACTGGCGAAAACACAATCAAGAAATACCCCCGACATGCGCCACACAAGCACCTTTTCCAAAGCCCCGGCAGGCCAGCCTCTGCCGGAAACTCATGTGTGGCCGACGCTGCGCCTGCTCTTTCCCTACCTATGGACTTATCGTTGGCGCGTGATGGCCGCGCTGGCCTGCCTGGTAGCTGCCAAGGTCGCCAGTGTCAGCGTACCGGTGGTATTCAAACAGATGATCGACGGGTTTTCGCTCGCCGATCAGGCATTGGTCCTGCCCATGCTGTTGCTCCTGCTTTATGGCTTTCTGCGCTTCTCGACCTCCCTGTTTACCGAGCTTCGCGAATTTCTCTTCGCCCGTGTCACGCAGCAATCCGTGCGCCAGGTCGCGCTCGAGGTGTTTCGCCATCTGCACGCCCTGAGTCTGCGTTTTCACCTCGAACGGCAGACCGGCGGCATGTCGCGCGACATCGAGCGCGGCACCCGCTCAATTTCCAGCCTGATTTCCTACACGCTCTATTCCATCCTGCCGACCCTGGTCGAGATCGGGCTTGTCCTCGGTATCCTCTTCGTCAAGTACGACTTGGGTTTCGTGCTGATCACCCTTGTTTCGCTGACCGCCTACATCGTGTTCACGGTCAAGATCAGCAACTGGCGCATCAGCATCCGACGTGCCGTCAACGAAAGCGACTCTGCTGCCAACACGCGGGCGGTCGACAGCCTGCTCAACTACGAGACAGTCAAATACTTCAATAACGAGGCTTACGAGGCGCAGCGCTACGATGACCAGATGGTCAACTGGGAAAATGCCGCAACGCGCAGCCAGACAACGCTATCGACACTCAACCTCGGCCAGCAGGCAATCATCACGCTCGGCGTCACCGCCATGATGTGGCGCGCGGCCAACGGCGTAGTCGAAGGCCAGATGACGATCGGCGACCTGGTGCTGGTCAACGCCTTCCTGATCCAGCTCTATATCCCATTGAACTCTCTCGGTCTCGTCTATCGCGAGATACGCCAGGCGCTGACCGATCTCGAACGGATGTTCAACCTGCTCAAGGAAAACCGCGAGATCGCCGATGCACCCGACGCCCGCGACCTGCCCGGCGGACCGCTGCAGATCAATTTCGACGCGGTCGACTTTGCTTATGACCCGGAAAGACCGATTCTCCACAATCTGAATTTTGCTGTCCCGGCCGGCAAGACGGTGGCCGTGGTCGGCCATTCGGGCGCCGGCAAATCGACACTGGCGCGTCTGCTGTTCCGCTTCTACGATGTAACCGGCGGCGCCATCCGGATCAACGGCCACGACCTGCGCACGCTGAAACAGGGCAGCCTGCGCGCTGCCATCGGTATCGTGCCGCAGGACACCGTGCTGTTCAACGACTCGATTTTCTACAACATTCAGTACGGGCGCCCCGCAGCCAGCCGCGAGGAAGTTGTCGCCGCTGCCCGCGCCGCTCAGTTGCACGATTTCATCGAATCCCTGCCGCAGAAGTACGAAACGCGGGTCGGCGAACGCGGCCTGAAATTATCGGGCGGTGAGAAGCAGCGTGTCGCGATCGCCCGCACGCTGCTGAAGAACCCGCCCATCCTGGTCTTCGACGAAGCGACCTCGGCTCTCGACTCGGCGACCGAAAGGGCTATTCAGAGCCAACTCGAGCGCGCCGCCATCGGCCGCACGACACTGGTCATCGCCCACCGTTTGTCCACGGTCATGAATGCCGACGAAATCCTGGTCATGCAGGGCGGCCACATCATCGAGCGCGGCACGCATGGCGCACTGCTCGCGGCCGGTGGCCACTATGCGCTGATGTGGACCCTGCAGCAGCAGGAACGGGCTGCTGAAGGCGCCTGACTTTCTCTTATACTGAACGCCATGCACAAGGCGCATCTTCTTCTTGTCGACAGCGACCCGGCAACCCTCCAGATGCTGACCGACTGTTTTCGCACCGAGCCGGGGGTCACCTTACATTACGCAAGCAACCTGGACGAGGCGCGGGATGCCCTGCAAAATCCGGACAGCGAGTTCGATCTGATGATTGTCGACTGCCTGCTGCCCGACCGCGGCGGGTTAGAGAAACTGCGGCAGATCAGGGAAGATGTGCGTCTCGCCGGCATCCCGGTCGTCCTCCAGACCACACTGCCGCTGGCCGCAGAACAGATGCGTGCCGGCGCCGCAGTCGGTGCTTACCATTACCTGAATACGCCTTACGAGCGCACTGCAGTCGTTTCGGTCATTCTTGCGGCACTGGCCAAATCATCGTTCCGCAATGCCCTGCGACAACAGTTGCGAAACCGCAGCCTGACGCCGCAGGCTCTGGATGGCTGCGAGTTTTCCGTGCGCACCCTGGAGGAAGCCGGCGAGCTCGCCACACTGGTCGCCCAGGCCTGCCCGAACTCGGAAGCCGCCCTCTTCGGCATTTCCGAACTGCTGGTGAATGGTGTCGAACATGGCAACCTCGGCCTGTCCTATCAAGAAAAATCACGGCTGGCGCTCGAAAATTGCTGGAAAAACGAGGTTGACCGGCGCAGCGCCCATCCCGACAATGCGGACAAGCGCGTTCGCCTCAGCTTTCGCCGTGAAGCGCACCAGATCACCCTGCGTATTGCCGACGAAGGACAAGGGTTCGCGTGGCGCAACTACCTGGAACTCGATCCGGCGCGCGCCTGCGATCCAAACGGGCGAGGCATTGCGCTCGCAAGAATGTTAAGCTTTAGCAGCATTCACTATGAGGGCTGTGGGAATGTCGCGGTAGCAACCATCGCCCAGTGAACTAGTAACGAAGAAACAAACCTAACCGTTCCCAACAAGCACAACCCCCTGGAGGAAGACAATGCACATTATCAAACTCGTTTCTGCAGCGTTGATCGCCACTGCATTTGCTGGCGCCCCGGCGCTGGCGCAGGAATCGCCGACGCTCAAGAAAGCCAAGGATACTGGTTCGCTGACCCTTGGTCACCGCGAATCCTCGATCCCGTTCTCCTATTACAACGATCAGCAGCAGGTCGTCGGCTACTCTCATGAATTGATGTTGAAAGCGGCCGACGCCGTCAAGGAACATCTCAAGCTGGCCAAGCTCGACACCAAGCTGATGCCGGTAACCTCGGCCAACCGCATCACGCTGGTTCAGAACGGGACGATCGACATGGAGTGCGGGTCGACGACCAATAATCTCGAGCGCCAGAAACAGGTCGGCTTTTCCAACACCATCTTCATCATCGGCACCCGCCTGATGACGAAGAAGGATTCGGGGATCAAGGACTTCCCCGACCTCGCCGGCAAGAACGTCGTCACCACCGCCGGCACGACCTCCGAGCGCCTGCTGCGCAAGATGAACGAAGATAAGCAGATGGGCATGAACATCATCTCGGCCAAGGATCATGGCGAATCCTTCCTGACGCTGGAAACCGGGCGCGCTGTTGCCTTCATGATGGACGACGCGCTGCTTTACGGCGAATTGGCCAAGGCACGGAATCCGGGTGACTGGATCGTAACCGGCACAGCACAGTCCAAGGAAGCTTACGGCTGCATGTTGCGCAAGGATGATCCCGAGTTCAAGAAGGTGGTCGATGCCGCACTGGCCAAGGCGATGCTTTCCGGCGAAGCGGAAAAGATCTACACCAAATGGTTCATGAACCCGATTCCGCCCAAGGGCCTGAACCTCAACATGCCGATGTCGGATGAAATGAAGGCTCTGTTCAAGGCACCGAACGACAAGGCTTTCGAGTAATTCCTCGGGTTGCGGTCAACAGGCTGTCAGGAACGAATTTCCTGGCAGCTTCTTTGAATCGGGGTTGTAATGGCATATAACTGGAACTGGGAGATATTCCTCGCGCCCAGCGCAACCGGCGAGGGGACATACCTGACTTGGCTGTTCGAAGGACTCCAGTGGACAGTGATCCTGTCCCTGAGCGCTTGGGTCATCGCCCTGATCGTCGGCTCGATCATCGGTGTCCTGCGCACCGTCCCCAACCGATGGTTATCGCTGATCGCCGCAGTTTATGTCGAAGTATTCCGCAATATTCCACTGCTCGTGCAGTTGTTCATCTGGTATTTCGTCCTTCCCGAACTGTTGCCGACCAAAATGGGCGACGCCTTCAAGCAGATGAATCCGCTGGCGCAACAGTTCATCGCCGCGATGGTCTGCCTCGGATTGTTCACTGCAGCCCGGGTCGCCGAACAGGTACGCTCGGGTATCGAATCGCTGCCGCACGGCCAGAAAAGCGCGGGACTGGCAATGGGCTTCACGCTGGCACAAGTTTATCGCTATGTGCTGGTGCCAATGGCTTTTCGCATCATTATGCCGCCGCTGACCTCGGAATTCCTGAACGTCTTCAAAAACTCGTCGGTTGCAACGACCATCGGCCTGATCGAACTTTCCCGCCAGGCGCAACAACTGGTCGATTTCACCGCCCAGCCCTACGAAGCCTTCATTGCCGTCACGCTGCTCTATCTGCTGATCAACGTCGTCGTCATGTACCTGATGCGGCACGTCGAGCAGAAGGTTCGCGTTCCAGGGTATATCGGAGGTAAATGAGCATGCATGGATTCGACTGGTCCTCAATCCCCGGTGCCCTCTCGTTTCTCGCCAAGGGTTTGCTGGTCACCCTGGAAGTCACCCTGACAGCGATTATCGTCGGTATCGTCTGGGGTACCATACTTGCCGTCGTGCGCCTCGGTCACAACAAGGTTCTCGCCTACCTGGCCACCGCCTACGTCAATCTTTTTCGTTCGGTCCCGCTGGTCATGGTCATCCTGTGGTTCTATCTTATCGTGCCGCAGTTGCTGCGGTCGGTTTTTGGCAGCGACATTGGCGACATCCGCATGACCTCGGCGTTGGTTGCCTTCGCGCTGTTCGAGGCAGCCTACTACTCGGAAATCATCCGTGCCGGCATCCAGAGCGTCGCCAAGGGACAGGCTGCAGCCGGCCTGGCGCTCGGCCTCACCCCGGGACAGACGATGCGCATGATCGTTCTCCCCCAGGCTTTCCGCAACATGCTGCCGCTGCTGCTGACCCAGGCCATCATCCTCTTCCAGGACACTTCGCTGGTCTACGTCATCGGTCTTTCGGACTTTTTCGGTACCGCATACAAGGTTGGCGACCGTGACGGTCGACTGGTCGAATTGCTCCTTTTCTCCGGCGCCGTCTATTTCGTCATCTGCTTCTCCGCATCCCGGTTGGTGAAGCACCTTCAAGCGAGATTCAGTTCATGATCGAAATCAGCAACGTTTCCAAATGGTATGGCCAGTTTCAGGTACTGTCCGACTGTACAACCAGCATTCAGAAAGGCGAGGTGGTGGTGGTCTGCGGCCCTTCAGGTTCCGGAAAATCGACTCTTATCAAATGCGTCAATGGTCTCGAACCGTTCCAGAAGGGCAAGATCGTCGTCAAGGGCACTTCGGTCGGCGACCCAAAAACCAATCTTTCTAAGCTGCGCGCCCACGTCGGCATGGTCTTCCAGCACTTTGAGCTGTTCCCGCACATGAGCATCATCGACAATCTGACCATCGGTCAGATCAAGGTACTCAAGCGGAGCAAGGACGAGGCGCGCGAGAAAGGTATGAAGCTGCTCGACCGCGTCGGCCTGACGGTACAGGCCAGCAAGTATCCCGGGGCGCTGTCAGGCGGCCAGCAACAGCGTGTCGCCATCGCCCGCGCCCTGGCCATGGATCCGATCTGCATGCTGTTCGATGAACCGACATCGGCGCTCGACCCCGAGATGATTAATGAGGTTCTTGATGTCATGGTTGAACTGGCTCAGGAAGGCATGACCATGATGTGTGTGACCCACGAAATGGGCTTCGCGCGCAAAGTTGCCCATCGCGTTATTTTTATGGATGAAGGAAGCATCGTCGAGGACGCCAAGAAAGACGACTTCTTCGGCACGCCCCGCTCTGAACGAGCACAGCTGTTTCTCTCGAAAATCCTCCAGCACTAACTTCTGCCACCGTTACGCCAACGCCAATAAAAAAGCCGGGAAAAATCCCGGCCTTTTCTATTTTTCTGCACTCCTGAAACGATCAGGCTGCCTCGTCCACTTCCACTGCCTCGGTAGGCTCCGGACGATCGACAAGTTCGACAAACGCCATCGGCGCGTTATCGCCGACGCGGAAGCCGCACTTGAGGATACGCAGATAGCCGCCCGGACGGGTTGCATAGCGCGGGCCAATTTCGGCAAAGAGCTTGACGACGATATCGCGGTCGCGCAGGCGGTCAAAAGCCAGTCGCTTGTTGGCCAGCGTCGGCTTCTTGCCAAGCGTGATCATCGGTTCGACGACACGACGAAGTTCCTTTGCTTTCGGCACGGTGGTCTTGATGGCCTCGTGCTTGAGCAGGGAAACGGTCATGTTGCGCAGCATCGCCAAGCGATGGCTGCTGGTACGGTTGAGTTTGCGAAGTCCCAAACGGTGACGCATGGTTAATCCTTTCTATGTTCTACAGGCGTCCCTTGACTGCCCGGGTCGAGAAACAGTCTTCAGACTTTTTCCAGACCGGCCGGCGGCCAATTTTCCAATTTCATGCCCAGAGTCAGACCACGGGCAGCCAGTACCTCCTTGATCTCGTTCAGCGACTTGCGGCCCAGGTTCGGGGTCTTGAGAAGTTCATTCTCAGTACGCTGAATCAGATCACCGATGTAGTAGATGTTCTCGGCCTTGAGGCAGTTCGCGGAACGAACGGTCAACTCGAGGTCATCCACCGGGCGGACGAGCACCGGATCAACCGGTTGTGCGCGCGGCGCATCGGGGGTTGGCGAGGTACCTTCGAGGTCGGCAAAGACCGAAAGCTGCTCCATCAATACGCGAGCAGCGTAGCGAATGGCTTCTTCGGGTTCGACAACGCCGTTGGTTTCGATATCGACGATCAGCTTGTCCAAGTCGGTGCGCTGTTCGACACGAGCACTTTCAACCGCATACGCAACGCGACGGATCGGACTGAACGAAGCATCGAGAACAAGCTTGCCGATGGTCTTCGAGTCGCCAAGATTGCGTACGTTGCCAGGAACGTAGCCACGACCCTTCTCGACCTTGATCTCCATTGACAGCTTGCCACCCGGAGAAAGGTGAGCGACGACATGTTCCGGATTGATGATTTCGACATCGTGCGGCAACTCGATGTCACCGGCACGAACAGCGCCTTCACCTTCCTTGGCTAATTTCAGATTGACGACATCACGATTGTGCAATTTGAAGACGATACCCTTGAGGTTCAGCAAAATGTCGACAACATCTTCCTGAACGCCATCAACGGTCGAGTACTCGTGCAGCACGCCGTCGATACCGACTTCGGTCGGTGCATAACCCGGCATCGACGACAACAGGATGCGGCGCAGGGCGTTGCCAAGGGTGTGCCCGTAACCGCGTTCGAACGGCTCCATGACGACCTTGGCTTGCACAGGCGAAACACTCTGCACATCGATAATGCGGGGCTTAAGAAGTCCACTGCTTTGCATGAGTTTGCTTCCTCTGTCAGTGATTACTTCGAATAAAGTTCGATGACGAGGCCTTCGTTCAGGGTCGACGGCAGCTCGGAGCGCTGCGGCATGGCCTTGAACGTTCCCTTGCCTTCCTTGATGTCAACCGCGATCCATTCCGGAAAGCCGCGTGCTTCAGCAGCCTCGAGGGCAGCTTTGCAGCGCAGCGATGCGCGAGCACGATCTGACAATTGAACCACGTCACCCGGTTTGACAATATACGACGGGATGTTGACCCGCTTGCCATTGACCAGAACGCCATTGTGGCGAACAATCTGACGCGACTCGGTACGCGAGGCACCGAAACCCATGCGGTATGCCACCGAGTCAAGACGTGACTCGAGCAACTGCAGCAAGTTTTCACCGGTCTGACCCTTGCGGCGCTCAGCTTCGGCAAACGTGCGACGGAACTGACCTTCTAGAACGCCATAAACGCGGCGGATCTTCTGCTTGGCGCGCAGGTGCACACCATAATCGGACAGGCGGGCGCCGGATTTCTGGCCGTGCTGGCCAGGCGCATAGGAACGGCGCTCGATGGCGCATTTGTCAGTAAAGCACTTTTCACCCTTGAGGAAGAGCTTCTCGCCTTCGCGGCGGCACTGACGGCATTTCGGATCGAGATTACGAGCCACTTGTCTTTCTCCTTAGATGCGGCGCTTTTTGGGCGGACGGCAACCGTTGTGCGGTACAGGCGTCACGTCGGAAATCGAGGTGATCTTCATGCCCAGGGCATTCAGTGCACGAACGGAAGACTCACGGCCAGGACCGGGGCCCTTGATGCGTACTTCGACATTCTTGACACCGCATTCCTGAGCCGCCTTGCCGGCAGCTTCAGCAGCAACCTGTGCAGCGAATGGGGTGGACTTGCGCGAACCGCGGAAGCCGGCACCGCCGGAAGTCGCCCAGGAAAGGGCGTTACCCTGACGGTCGGTGATGGTGATGATGGTGTTGTTGAACGAAGCGTGAATGTGGGCGATGCCCTCGGCAACATTCTTCTTGACCTTCTTGCGAACTTTGGTAGCAGTCTTTGCCATGTTCTGTCCTTATTACTTCTTGCCGGCGATGGCTTTGCGCGGGCCCTTGCGGGTACGTGCGTTGGTGCGCGTACGCTGGCCACGACTGGGCAAGCCCTTGCGATGGCGCAGGCCACGGTAGCAACCGAGGTCCATCAGGCGTTTGATATTCATCGTCACTTCACGACGCAGGTCACCTTCGACGATGAACTTACCCACTTCGTCACGCAGACGATCCATGTCCGTATCGGACAGATCCTTCATCTTGATTGCACGACCAACGCCGGCTGCGTCACAGATTTTCTGTGCGCGGGTACGGCCGATGCCGTAAATCGCGGTCAAGGCGATTTCAGCATGCTGATGGTTCGGAATGTTTACCCCTGCAATACGGGCCATTGAATCACTCCACTATTTCGAAAATTAACAAATGCCGGACTCGACAGAGAATCAACCCTGGCGCTGCTTATGACGCGGGTCCTTGCAAATGATGCGCACGACACCCTTGCGACGGATGACTTTGCAGTTGCGGCAAATACGCTTCACTGAAGGTTGAACTTTCATCTTTTACTCCTCGTCTGCGAGAGCTTGGAAGCAGCCGTGATTCCTTGCCCTGCGGTTTATTGCGTAGAGACTGTTACTTGGCGCGGAAAACGACTCGCGCCTTGGTTAAATTGTTTGGGGTCAATTGCACTGTTACTTTGTCCCCCGGGAAGATTCAGATGTGATCGATCGGTATCTTTCCGGAGATATAACTATGCACGATGTGCCCATTTTCCAGCTTGACCTTGAAGGTCGCGTTCGGGAGATTTGATGACCTCTCCCTGCATTTCAATGTAATCTTCCCTGGCCATTTACCGGCTATTTGATCATTGGCGATCCCTTGAAGTTAGCTTTCTTCAAGAGGCTTTCATACTGGTGCGACATAACATAGGCCTGAACCTGGGACATGAAGTCCATGGTGACCACAACGATAATCAGCAAGGAAGTGCCGCCAAAATAGAAAGGCACGTTCCACTTCAGAATCAGAAACTCGGGCAGCAGACAAACGATGGTGATATAAGCTGCGCCAACCAGCGTCAGACGCATGAGAATCTTGTCGATGTAACGGGCTGTCTGCTCACCGGGACGGATGCCTGGTACGAATGCGCCGCTTTTCTTCAGATTGTCTGCCGTCTCCTTGGCGTTGAAGACCAGCGCCGTGTAGAAGAAACAGAAGAAAATGATTGCCGCAGCATAAAGCATTACATAGATGGGTTGCCCCGGAGAGAGCGTGGCGGCGACATCTTTCAGCCAACCCATCGACGGCCCGGATCCAAACCAGCCGGCCAGCGTCGCCGGAAAGAGGATGATCGAAGAGGCAAAGATCGGCGGGATGACACCCGACATGTTCAGTTTTAACGGCAGGTGTGAACTTTGGCCACCGTAAATCTTGTTCCCTACCTGACGCTTTGCATAATTGACCAGAATTTTGCGTTGACCGCGCTCGACGAAAACAACGAAGGCGGTAACCACAACGACCAGTACGCAAATGATCAGCGCCGTCAGCGGATGCATCGCGCCAGTGCGAACCAATTCGAGCAACCCGCCAATGGCACTGGGCAAGCCTGCCGCAATACCGGCAAAAATGATGATCGAAATGCCGTTGCCCAGACCGCGCTCGGTAATCTGCTCACCGAGCCACATCAAAAACATGGTACCGGTTACCAACGTCGAAACCGTGGTCAGACGAAACATCATGCCCGGGTCGTTAACAAGGCCGGCCTGTGATTCCAGTGCTACTGCAATGCCCAACCCCTGGAATAATGCCAGGCCAAGGGTACCGTAGCGAGTGTATTGGGTGATCTTGCGGCGCCCAGCCTCGCCTTCCTTTTTGATCGCCTCAAGTTGAGGGCTGGCCACGCTCATCAACTGCATGATGATCGACGCTGAGATATAAGGCATGATCCCGAGCGCAAAGATCGTGAAACGCGACAGTGCACCACCCGAGAACATGTTGAACATGCCCAGAATGCCGCCCTGTTGCGAGTTGAATAAATCGGAAAGAACGTTGGGGTCGATTCCGGGGACCGGAATATGCGCACCAATGCGATAAACCACCAGCGCACCGAGCAAGAACAAGAGACGGCGCTTCAGATCGCCGAATTTGCCACCCTTGCTTACGGTATTTTGATTTGCAGCCAACGCTCTAACCTTTCCCTTGCTTACTCGGCGATCGAGCCACCGGCCGCCTCGACGGCAGCCTTTGCACCCTTGGTCGCGCCGACACCCTTGAGCGTAATCTTGCGCGTGATGGCACCGGCAAGAATCACCTTGGCCGAAAATGCATCGCCCGGAACGAGTCCGGCAACCTGAAGCGCCAGAAGATCAATTTCATCGAGCGGCAGGTTTTCCAGATCGGCAAGTCGGATCTGATAATTGCGGGCACGGGTCAGGGAATTGAAGCCACGTTTCGGCAGGCGACGCTGCAAAGGCATCTGACCGCCTTCGAAACCAACCTTGTGGAAACCGCCGGAACGCGATTTTTGCCCCTTGTGACCGCGACCGCAGGTTTTGCCGAGGCCTGATCCGATGCCACGGCCAACGCGCTTGCGAGCCTTCTTGGAGCCTTCGCCCGGCTTGATGGTATTCAGACGCATGGCTTAACCCTCGACCTTTACGAGATACTGAACCTTGTTGATCATGCCGCGCACTGCGGGCGTATCGACCAACTCGGAGGAACTGTTCATCTTGCGCAGCCCCAGACCACGTACAGTGGCACGATGGTCCTGCTTGGTACCAATGACGCTCTTGACGAGCGTCACTTTGATTTTCTTGTCAGACATGACTTACCCCAGAATCTGATCAACCGACATGCCACGTTTGGCAGCAATCTCGGCCGGCGTATTGACCTTCGACAGACCGTCGATGGTGGCACGCACGATGTTGTAGGGATTGGTCGAGCCGTGCGCCTTCGCAACCACGTTGGTCACACCGACCACTTCGAAGACAGCGCGCATAGCGCCGCCAGCTATGATGCCGGTACCTTCGGGTGCCGGCTGGATCATCACGGTGGTCGCACCGTGGCGACCCATAACCGTATGATGCACCGTGCCATTCTTTAGGCTGACCTTGGCCATTTTGCGCCGCGCTTCTTCCATCGCTTTCTGTGCAGCGACAGGCACTTCGCGGGACTTGCCCTTGCCCATGCCGATGCTGCCATCACCATCGCCAACCACTGTCAGCGCAGCGAAGCCAAGGATACGTCCGCCCTTCACAACCTTGGTGACGCGATTTACCGCCACCATCTTTTCGCGCATGCCGTCATCGCGCTCGTCAGATTGCTGGGGCTTCTTGTTTCTTTCGGGTTTAGCCATTTCTTAACCTCGTCCTTTCGCCGTCGGTTAGAACTTCAGGCCGGCTTCACGCGCAGCCTCAGCCAGCGCCTGAACGCGACCGTGATACTGCAGACCTGAGCGATCAAAAGCCACTTGTTCAATGCCGGCGGCCTTGGCGCGCTCAGCGATCAATTTGCCCACTGTTGTGGCTGCAGCCTTGTTTCCGCCGTTCGTGACATCCTTGCGAACACCGGTTTCAAGCGTCGAAGCCGAAGCCAGAACCTTGCCGCCACAGGACGAAATGATCTGGGCGTAGATGTGGCAGTTAGTACGATTGACACAGAGGCGTACAGCCTTGAGCTCGGCGATTTTGGCCCGGGTTTTGCGGGCACGGCGCAGACGCGCTTCATTTCTGTTAAACATATGCCACCCTTACTTCTTCTTGGTTTCCTTGATAACCACCACCTCGTCGGCATAGCGCACGCCTTTGCCCTTGTAGGGCTCCGGTTTGCGATAGGCGCGTACTTCGGCAGCGACTTGGCCGACCTGCTGCTTGTCCGAACCCTTGATCAGGATTTCGGTCTGGGTCGGACACTCAACTTTTACACCCGCAGGCATTTTGTGGGACACCGGATGCGAGAAACCGAGGGACAGGTTCAGGGTCTCTCCCTGAGCCTGGGCACGATAACCCACGCCAACCAGTTGCAGTTTCTTCTGAAACCCCGTGGAGACCCCGGTTACCATGTTGTTCAGATTGGCGCGCATGGTACCCCACATAGCGCCCCCATTGACCGCACCGTCAACTTTGGAAACCGATACGCTCTGGCCTTCGACAACAACGATTACCGAAGGATGAGCAGCAGTCTTAAGGGTACCCAGCGGACCCTTGACTACAATCTGGTCGCCAACGGTGACTTCAACGCCAGCGGGAATGATGATGGGATTCTTACCAACTCGTGACATGCTCTCCCCCTTAGGCCACGATACACAGGACTTCGCCGCCAACCTTGCTGGCGCGTGCCTTGCGATCAGTCATGACACCTTTCGGAGTCGACACAATAGCGACGCCCAAACCGTTCATGACGCGCGGAATATCCTCGCACCCCTTGTAAATACGTAGACCGGGCTTGGAAACGCGTTCGATGCGCTCAATAACCGGACGACCTGCGTAATACTTGAGGCCAATTTCGAGTGTTGGCTTACCATCAGCCTCACGAACTGCAAAATCATCAACGTAGCCTTCGTCTTTGAGCACAGCGGCAATTGCCACCTTGAGCTTGGAGGAAGGCATGGACACAGACGCCTTTTCGGCGAGCTGGGCGTTGCGGATGCGGGTCAGCATGTCCGCGATCGGATCGCTCATAGCCATTCTGTATCTCCTCTTACCAACTGGCCTTGACAACACCCGGGATCTCGCCATTGAAGGCAAGTTCACGAATCTTGTTACGGCACAAACCAAATTTGCGGAAAACACCACGCGGACGACCGGTCAGTTGGCAGCGATTACGCAGGCGCGAAGGACTGGAATTGCGCGGCATGGCCTGCAACTTCAAACGAGCGTCGTAACGCTCCTGCTCGGTATGACTTGCGTCAGTGATGATCGCATCCAGCGCAGCGCGCTTTTTTGCATATTGCGCGACCAGCTTGCGACGTTTTTCTTCACGGTTGATCAGAGCAAGTTTTGCCATGATTGCCTCAATTCTTGAACGGGAACTTGAACGCACCTAGCAGCGCTTTCGCTTCTGCATCGGTCTTTGCGGTCGTTGTGATGCTGATATTCATCCCCCGCAGAGCATCGATCTTGTCGTACTCGATTTCCGGGAAGATGATCTGTTCTTTGACGCCCATGTTGTAGTTACCCTGGCCATCGAATCCTTTGCCGGAAATACCGCGAAAATCACGAACTCGCGGCAGGGCAATGGTCACCAGACGATCAAGAAACTCGAACATACGGGGCCCGCGCAAGGTGACCATGCAACCAATCGGGTATCCGTCACGAATCTTGAAGCCAGCAATCGACTTGCGTGCCTTCGTCGTCACCGGCTTTTGACCTGCGATCTTCTGCATGTCGCCAAGGGCATTCTCAAGAACCTTTTTATCGGCAACCGCCTCACCGACACCCATATTCAAGGTGATCTTGGTGATACGCGGCACTTCCATCGCTGACTTATAGCCAAATTGCTTGACCAGTTCGCCGACGATCGTGTCTTTATATACTTGCTGCAAACGCGCCATGACTACCCCTTATGCGTTCACCAGTTCGCCGTTCGACTTGAACACGCGAACCTTGCGACCGTCATCCAGCACCTTGAAGCCGACACGATCGGCCTTTTTGGTAGCAGCATTGAACAGCGCAACATTGGAGAGATGAATAGGCATGTCTTTGTCAACGATGCCGCCAGCCTGACCCTTCATGGGGTTCGGCTTGACGTGCTTTTTTGCACGATTGACACCTTCGACGAGCACATGCTCCTCGCCGACACGGCGCAGGACGGTACCACGCCTGCCCTTATCCTTACCTGTAATGACGACCACTTCGTCGCCCTTGCGAATTTTCTCCATCACCGGCTCCTTACAGCACTTCAGGAGCCAGGGACACGATCTTCATGAAGCGCTCGGTACGCAGCTCGCGCGTCACCGGGCCAAAGATGCGCGTGCCGATCGGCTCGAGCTTATTGTTTAGTAGAACTGCGGCGTTGCCATCAAAACGGATCAGCGAACCATCAGGCCGACGAACCCCCTTGGCGGTGCGAACCACCACGGCATTGTAGACATCGCCCTTCTTGACGCGACCGCGTGGCGCAGCATCCTTGATGCTGACTTTGATGATGTCACCAATGCCCGCATAGCGGCGCTTCGAGCCACCCAGCACTTTGATACACATAACTGAACGGGCACCGGTGTTATCGGCGACATCCAGCGTCGACTGCATCTGAATCATTTAAATTAACTCCAACTTAATCCGCAAGGCGGTCAGTCTTGGAACCCGTAAGGGTCGAACATCGTTGCCCCGCCAGAATGGCAGGCAGCAAAAAAGAAGCCGGATTATACCGGCCTCTTTCACCTCTTGGCAAGCATTTTTAACAATTATCGTTAAACAATGATTGCCTTCTGCAATACGTTGGTCACCGCCCAAGACTTGGTACGGGATACCGGACGTGTCTCGACAATCTCAACGAGGTCACCGGCTTTGGCCAGATTATCTTCGTTGTGCGCGTGATATTTCCTTGAACGAACCATCACTTTGCCGTACATCGGGTGCTTGACCTTGCGTTCGATAAGCACGGTAACGGTCTTCTCCATCTTGTCGCTAACGACACGACCAACCAGAGCACGTTTACTGCTTGTAGTCTCGCTCATTGCTGAACCGCCTTTTCACGGATAAGCGTACGAACGCGAGCGATGTCGCGCCGCACCTTGGACATTTGGCTGGTATTCGAGAGTTGCTGAGTAGCAATCTGCATACGCAGGCCGAACTGGGCCTTCAGGAGGCTCAGGAGTTCCTTCTTGAGCTCGTCCGCGCTCTTGGTTCTCAGTTCACTTGCTTTCATGATTACCCCAGATGACGAGTGACGAAGGTGGTAGAAATTGGCAGCTTGGCCGCAGCGAGAGCAAAAGCCTCACGGGCAAGCGCTTCGTTCACACCATCCATCTCATAGAGCACTTTACCGGGCTGGATCTCGGCAACCCAATACTCAGGGTTGCCCTTGCCGTTACCCATACGAACTTCAAGCGGCTTCTTGGAAACCGGCTTGTCCGGGAAGATACGAATCCAGATACGACCGCCCCGCTTGATGTGACGAGTCATCGCCCGACGGGCAGCCTCGATCTGGCGCGCGGTCAAACGTCCACGGCCAGTCGCCTTGAGCCCCCATTCGCCGAAAGAAACCTTCGCTCCGCGCGTAGCAACACCCTCGTTACGTCCCTTGTGCGCTTTACGGAACTTGGTGCGATTAGGCTGTAACATGTTAAGCACCTGCCTTTCTTACGCGCTTGGCCGGAGCAGCTTCGCCTTCCGGCTTTTTAACCGTCCGGGTACGCGGCTTTTCGCCCTCCGGACGAGCCGGAGCACGACGCGGCTTGCGCTCATCTGCAGCCGGCTCGACAACTTCCGGCTGCTCGTTGCGATCAAGCATGTCACCCTTGTAAACCCAGACCTTGATACCGATTATGCCGTAGGTGGTCAGCGCTTCCGAGGTTGCATAGTCGATATTGGCACGCAACGTATGAAGTGGCACGCGACCTTCACGGTACCACTCGCTACGGGCGATTTCGGCACCGTTCAGACGACCGGCGCTCATCACCTTGATACCCTGGGCGCCCAGACGCATGGCGTTCTGCATGGCGCGCTTCATGGCGCGACGGAACATGATGCGCTTCTCGAGCTGCTGAGCAATGGAGTCAGCAATCAGCTGTGCATCGATTTCCGGCTTGCGGATTTCCTCAATCGACACATGGACTGGAACGCCCATGATGCGCTGAAGATCCGTACGAAGCTGTTCGATATCTTCGCCTTTCTTGCCGATAACCACACCCGGACGAGCGGAGAAAACGGTAACGCGGGCATTCTTGGCCGGGCGCTCGATAAGAACACGGCCAACCGAAGCGTGCGCCAATTTCCGCTTGAGATATTCGCGGACCTTGATGTCTTCGTTCAACATGCCGGGAAAATCCTTGCTGGATGCATACCAGCGTGAATTCCAGCTTTTGGTGACGGCTAGACGGAAGCCAGTCGGATGAATTTTCTGTCCCATGGCTTTTCCTTAGTTACCAACGGTCAGATAGATATGGCAGGTCGGCTTGACGATCCGATTGCCACGACCCTTGGCTCGCGCGGTAAAGCGCTTTAGCACCATGCCTTTTTCAACGTAGATGGTCTTCACCGTCAGTTCGTCGATATCGGCGCCGTCGTTGTGTTCCGCGTTGGCGATTGCCGACTCCAGAACCTTCTTGACAATGCCAGCCCCTTTTTTCGGGGAGAAAGCCAGGACATTGAGAGCCTGACCGACCGGCTTGCCGCGCACCAGATCCGCAACCAGGCGGCCCTTTTGCGCAGAGAGGCGTACGCCCCGCAAACTTGCACGAGTTTCCATGTCAGCTCCTTACTTCTTGGCCTTCTTGCCGGCGGTGTGACCCTTGAACGTGCGGGTCAGCGAGAATTCGCCAAGCTTGTGACCGACCATATTCTCGGTCACGAAAACCGGAATATGCTGTTTGCCGTTGTGTACCGCGATCGTCAGACCGATGAACTCGGGGAGGATCGTCGAACGACGTGACCATGTCTTGATCGGGCGCTTGTCGCTGGTGGCGCGAACCGCTTCGACTTTGTCGATCAGGTACGCATCAACAAACGGGCCCTTTTTTAGAGAACGTCCCATTTCCTACCCCTTAACGCTTGTGACGGCGCTGAACGATCATGCTGTTCGTGCGCTTGTTGCTGCGGGTGCGGTA
>CAZGPO010000011.1:17350-22002 GCA_964527745.1 uncultured Dechloromonas sp. | reverse complement strand
GCGTAGCGCGTCATCAGCCCGCGCGCGCGCTTGGCGTAGAAGCTGATGATCTTGTACTTGCCCGATTTCCAGTCCTCGAACACCAGCTGGATCAGCTGGCCCTTGAACTTGCGCCCGACGGCGGCCTTGAAATATTCCTCGGAAGCGAGGTTGACCGCGACCGGCCGCTGCATCGCTTCAAGTTCGGCATTGATCGCGTCGAGCAGGCGCTCGCCCCAGAAGGCGTAAAGATCCTTGCCACCCTTGTTGGCAAACTTGGTGCCCATCTCCAGACGATAGGGCTGCATCAGGTCGAGCGGCCTGAGGATGCCGTAGAGGCCGGAAAGAATCCGCACGTGCTGCTGCGCGAAATCGAGGTCGGCCGCCGACAGCGTCTTCGCCGCCAGCCCGTCGTACACGTCGCCGTCGAAGGCAAGCACCGCCTGCTTGGCGTTTTCCGGCGTGAATGGCAGCTTCCAGTCGGCGTAGCGGTTGAAATTGAGCAGCGCCAGCGGGTCGGAAATCGACATCAGCTTGGCAAGATCAGCCGGCGATAGCTTGCGCAACTGCTTGATCAGTGTTTCCGACTGCTTCAGGAAAGCCGGACGGGTGTGCGTAGCCACCTGCGGCGGCGTCGTGTAATCGAGCGATTTGGCGGGTGAGAGAAAAATCAGCATGGGGGTAAATTCCTTATATTCCGGTAATGCGCTACGCCCGATTTTACCGGCTGGTAAAATTCGTTTTTTGCTTTTTCAGGAACATCGATGAAACGTACCCGCTTCGGCGCGCGCGAGCGCACTTCGCGCGACGCGGCAGAACTGCAACGCCTGGCCATCGGCCTTTCCGAATCCGGCGGCAAGCTGGAAGACAGGTTCTGGGAGGAGCAACTCGCCGAACTGGTGGACAGCCTGCTCAAAAATGGCGCCGAGGACGACATCAACACCGCGCTCGACCGCCTGTTCGAGGCCAACCCGCGCGCCCATGACGAACTCGCCGATATGGTCGAATCATGCGCCGAAACCAGCCGCCTGGAAGCGCAGGGCCAGGAATTCGACATCCAGTTGTTCGCGGCGCCGGTGCTGGCCTGGTCGCGCTTCTCGATTCCCGCCTGTCCACTGCCGAAGAGCACGCTGGAAGCATTGACTGTGCAACTCGGCGCCCACGTCTTCGGCGCAGACACGCGCCTCGCACTGGCCGATTTCCTGTTCAGCCCCGACCAGTTGCCGCGCAGTTTCTGCGACACCTGGCAACTGACTCGTGCACTGGGCGAGGCGACACTGGCCGGGCAGAATCTTGCGGTCGACAGCGAAGGCATGGCCGAAACCAACCGTTTCCTGTCCGATGTCCGCTACCTCGTCGGCAGCATCGCCGTGCCGCGTGGCAAACCGCTTTTCCGCTGGAACGAGAAGGACGGCAGCAAGGACAGCGCGCTCAAGGAATGGATCAAGCAGGGCAGCCCCAATCTTGAGCCGCTGCTCACCGGCTGCGCCTGGCAGCCGCTGCTGCCCGACGCCTACCATGCCGGCTGCCGCAACGCCGACCGCCTGTCGCGCCCGTATTCGCTGAAGGCCTCGGTCGCCTTCCTGCAGACCATGCTCGGCCTGATGCCGGCCGACATCCGCGCCGTCGTCGGCCCCTGCTACGACCGCCGCATGGAAGAATATCGCGTCGGCCTCGGCCCCAAGGACAAGGATGAAACCTATCACGGCATCGTCTGGCCGCTGCTCGGCGCCGAGGACGAAGCCACCGATGCCGCCGGCGAAATCGAGGCCGTGCTGCGCGAAGCCGGGGTCAAGGACGTGATCTTCCTCGATCACCATTTCCCGCTCGAATTCTGCGACGACTGCGGCGCCCCGCTCTACCCGAACGCCGAAGCCGAACTGGTGCACGCCGAAATGCCGGAGCAGCCAGCAGCCAACTCGCAAGTCCTGCATTGATGGACGACTCGCGCAACGCGAACTGGCTTGCGCGCAGTCAGGCCGCCGTCTGGCACCCGTGCACGCAGATGCGGCATCACGCGCAGACGGCTTCACCGAGCCACCTGCCGCTGGTCCCCATCGCCCGCGGCAGCGGCGCCTGGCTCTACGATTTCGACGGCCGACGCTACCTCGACGGCATCAGCTCGTGGTGGACCAACCTGTTCGGCCACGCCAATCCGCGCATCAACGCGACCTTGCGCGAGCAACTGGAAACGCTCGAACATGTCATGCTCGCCGGCTTCACGCACCAGCCGGTGGTCGAGCTTTCCGAGCGTTTATCGGCCCTGACCGGCGGTGCTCTCGGCCACGCTTTCGACGCCTCGGACGGCGCCTCGGCGACCGAAATCGCGCTGAAGATGAGCTTTCATTACTGGCGCAATGTCGGCCGCCCCGAGAAGGCGGAATTCCTCTGCCTCGCCGGCAGCTACCACGGCGAAACGGTCGGCGCGCTCGCCGTCACCGATGTCGCCATTTTCAAGGACGCCTACGCACCGCTGGTGCGCGCCGCGACGGTGGTCCCGTCGCCCGATTTCCGCTTGGCTGAAACCGGAGAAACCCCGGCCGATATCGCGCACCGCGCCGCCGCCGCACTCGAAGCGCATCTCGTACAACACGGCGAGCACATCGCGGCGCTGATCGTGGAGCCGCTGGTCCAAGGCGCCGCCGGCATGGCCATGTACGACCCAGAATACCTGCGCCTCGCCCGCGCCCTCTGCGATCGCTACGAAGTCCACCTGATCTGCGACGAAATCGCCGTCGGCTGCGGCCGCACCGGCACCTTCTTCGCCCACGAGCAGGCGGAAATCCGCCCCGACCTGATGTGCCTCTCCAAAGGCATATCCGGTGGCTACTTGCCGCTGTCCATCGTGCTATCCAGCGACACGATCTACGAGGCTTTCCTCGACGAATCGGTCGCCCGTGCCTTCCTGCACTCGCACAGCTACACCGGCAACCCCCTCGCCTGCCGCGCCGCGCTGGCGACGCTCGATATTTTCGAGCAGGACGACGTGCTCGCGGTCAACCGCCAAAAGTCGGCCAAAATTGGCGCCGCCCTCGCCCCGCTGGCCGACCACCCGCAAGTCAGACATCTGCGCCAGCGCGGCATGATCGCCGCCTTCGATGTGGAAACCGACGACCCCCACTTCTCCCGCCGCTTCTACCGCGCCGCACTCGACCGCGAAGCGCTGATCCGGCCGATCGGCAACACGGTTTATCTGATGCCGCCCTACATTGTCAGTGAGGAGGAAATCTCGTATCTGGCCCGCGCCATCACCGGCGCACTGGAAAAAGCACTCTAAGCCGCCACTTGCACCGCACGCACCTTTGTATTACTGTTAATACAAAATCGCCTCGGAGCTAAGCCGTGACCACCACAGTTCGCATTCCCCAGCGTCTCGAACAAGCGCTGGCCCGCTATTGCGTGGAAACCCGCCGCAGCAAATCAGAAGTGATCATCGAACTTCTCGAAAACCGTTTCACCGCCGAGTCGCCAGTCAAAACACCCTATGAGCTGGCCTGTGAAACCGGCTTCGTCGGTGCCCTCTCACTTGATGAAAACGCTGCCGAAAATAGCCGCAACACGATACGCGCCGCCATCGCCCGCAAACATGGACGCCAGCCCGAATAATGGAGATCGTGCTCGTCGACACCGGCCCACTCGTCGCCATCGCCAACAAACGGGACAAGTTTCATCCGGGCTGCTCGGAATTTCTCAAGAACTACCGCGGTCGCCTGCTCACCACCTGGGCCGTACTGACCGAATTTGCCCACATGGCGGATTCCATCGGCGCCACATTACCGCTCTATCACTGGATCGAACGCGGTGGACTCGAACTCATGTCGCTCGGCCGCGAGGAATTAGTCAGCGCCATCGACTGGATCGAGCGCTACGCGGACCGCCCAATGGACCTAGCCGACGCATCGCTCGTGGTCGTCGCCCTCAAAACCGGCTGCGCCAAAGTCTGGACACTGGATCGCGCCGACTTCGAAACCTACCGATTACCGGGCCGCAAACACTTCACCCTGGTTTGAAGCGCTTGCTTTGAAATTTCGGGACTCAATAATGAACAGCTCACTTGAAGCAGAACGCGCCACTGAATTACTTGCCGCTCTCCGCAAACATATCCTCAGCGGAGGAGGGCTGGTCATCGGTTACATCGCAGCCGCTGAAATGATCGGATTGGACGGCGACTACTGCCGCCACTTGGGACAAGTCGTGAGTCGAATCGACCGAGCATGTTTTGATGCCGGGTTACCAATGCTGACTCTCCACTGGGTTCGCTCCCCAGACGGAAAAATCAACGGCGAAGCTTTTAATGGTTCCGTAACCGGCGTATCCAAACTGTGGGTTTCTTTTAACCAAGAGATACTCGACACAGCAGCCGATTTCCAGTGGTCAGCAACAGACTTCGACCTCGTCCAATCATCACTCGACAAATTGCCGAAAGTTGGCGCCAAAACACTCTGGACAGCTCTTGAAACCAAGATTACTCAGAAAGGTGCACCGTTCATTCGCCACAACCTGCATCGCCACTTGCGCAAGGTAGAGGCTCAAACAAAGACCCCATGATCGAACACCGCCTCACCGCCGACCTCGCCGACCTCGCCGCCGCCGGCCTGACCCGCCGCCGACGGGCGATGGATTCGCCCTGAGGGCGGCATGCTGCGGTCGACGGCAACAATGTCCTAAACTTC
>CAZGPO010000011.1:0-17340 GCA_964527745.1 uncultured Dechloromonas sp. | reverse complement strand
CGCCTGACCGCCGAACTCGCCGCACAGTTGCAAGAACTCAAGGCTGCCGGGTTGACCCGTCGTCGCTGCGTGCTCGAATCGCCCTGCGGGCGGATTGCTGCGGTCGACGGCAAAAATGTGCTGAATTTCGCCAGCAACGATTACCTCGGGCTGGCTGGCAATGCGGAAATTGCCCAGGCAATGGCCGACGGTGCCACGCAATGGGGCACCGGCAGCGGCGCTTCGCATCTGGTCAGCGGCCATCTGGCGCCGCATGAGGCACTGGAGAAGGAAATCGCCGCCTTCACCGGGTTCCCGCGCGCCCTGACTTTTTCCACTGGCTACCTCGCCAACCTCGCCATCGTCCCGACGCTGGCGTCGCGCGGTGCCATGATTTTCTCGGACAAGCTGAACCATGCTTCGCTGATCGACGCCATGCAGCTAGCCAAGGCCAGCGGTGCAGAGACGCAGCGCTATCAGCACGGCGACGTGGTGGCACTGGAGAAACTGCTGGCCGCGAGCCCGGCGACGAACAAGATCATCGTCAGCGATGCCGTCTTCAGCATGGACGGCGACCTCGCCCCGCTGCCGCTGCTTTTCGCGCTGGCCGAACGCCACGACGCCTGGCTGGTGATCGACGACGCGCACGGCTTCGGCGTGCTCGGCCGCAACGGCCGGGGCAGCCTCGCCCACTTCAACCTGCCGTCCGCACCGCGCATCCTGCTGATGGGCACGCTGGGCAAGGCGGCCGGCGTCGGCGGCGCTTTCGTCGCCGGTTCGGCAACCGCCATCGAATACCTGCTGCAGAAGGGGCGCAGCTACATTTTCACCACTGCCGCGCCGCCCGCCATCGCCTGCGCACTGAGCAAGAGCCTGCAGATCATCGAACACGGCGACGCCCTGCGCGCCAACCTGTTCGCCCGCATCGGCCAGTTGCGCGACGGGCTGGGCGGGCTGCCTTGGCGCCTGCTGCCCTCGCCGACCGCCATCCAGCCGCTGATCGTCGGTGAAAACGAAGCGGCGCTGGCCCTTGCCAACGCCCTCTGGGAGCACGGCCTGTGGGTGCCGGCCATTCGTCCGCCGACCGTCCCGAAAGGCACGGCGCGGCTGCGTATCTCGGTTTCCGCCGCCCATACCGAAGCGGACATCGCGCACCTGATCGGCGCTTTCAGGGAACTCGCATGACCGCCCCCCTCGTTTTCCTGCCCGGCTGGTGCCTCGGCCGCGGCCCGCTCAATGCCGCGGCCGACGCGCTGCAAGGGCAGATATTCGACCTGCCTGGCTACGGCGAGGCGCCGCTGATCGGCGACTTCGACAACGCCGCCGACGCCATCGCCGCCCGCCTGGAACCGGGCACGATACTGTGCGGCTGGTCGCTCGGCGCGCAACTGGCGCTGGCCGTCGCCGCCCGCGCCCCGGCCAAGGTCGGCAAACTGGTGCTGGTCGCCGGTACCGCCTCCTTCGTCCAGCGCGATGGCTGGCCACACGCCATGCCGCCGGAAATGCTGCTCGATTTCGCCGCCATCGTCGCTGCCGATGTCGAGGCCATGCTGCCGCGCTTCGTCGGTGGCTTCAATCGCGGCGACGCCCGAGCCAAGGACGTGACGCGCCAGTTGCTCGAACTGGCCGACCCACGCCCGCCGGCCGCGACGCTGGCCACTGGGCTGGGCTGGCTGCGCGATGTCGATCTGCGCCCGCTTGCCCCACTGGTCAAGGCGCCGACCCTGCTGTTCCACGGCGCCGCCGACATGCTGATGCCGCTCGCCGCCGCCGAAGCGCTAGGTGCGCTGATTCCCGGCGCCCGCCTTGAAGTGCTGGCCGGGTGCGCGCACGCCCCGTTCATTTCCCGACCGGACGAATTCCTCGCCCGCCTGCAAGCCTTCGTCGATGACTAGGCCGCCGAAGGCACGCATCCGCAATTCCTTCGAGCGCGCCGCGCCAAGCTACGATGACGCGGCCGTCGTCCAGCGCCGCGTCTGCGACCGGCTGGCTGCCGGTCTGCCGGCCGATCTTGCGGCGAGCTGGCTGCTCGACGCCGGCTGCGGCACCGGCTTCGCACAACCGTTGCTGTGTCAGCGCTTCCCGGCTGCCCACGCCATCGCCCTCGATTTCGCGCCCGCCATGCTGCGCCGGATCGGTGCGCCGTGTTGCCGGCTGGCTGGCGACCTTGAACATCTGCCGCTGGCCGCGAACAGTGTCGACCTCTACTGGTCGAGCCTTGCTGTCCAGTGGTGCGACCTGCCGCAGGCGCTGGCCGAAGCTCACCGTGTGCTGACCACCGACGGCCACCTCGCGCTGGCCAGCCTCGGCCCCGCCACCTTCCATGAAATGCGCAGCGCCTTCGCCGGCATCGACGGGCATCGCCATACCCTGACTTTCCATACGGCGGAGGAAATGCGCCATCTGGCCAGTAACGCCTGCTTCGGCGCGGTCGACGTCGAAAAGCACATGGAAATCGCGCACTACGCCGACTTCAAATTGCTGCTGCGCGCGGTCAAGGCGCTCGGCGCCAACCAACTCGGCGAGGGACGGCGCACCACGCTGCTGAGCCGCACCGCCTTCAGCCGCGCCGCCGAGGCCTATGAAAATCTTCGCACAGCGGCCGGACTGCCGCTCACCTACGATGTCATCACCCTGCACGCCCGCAAATGAACCACGCCTACTTCCTGACCGGCACCGATACCGAAATCGGCAAAACGTTTGTTACCTGCGCCCTTCTTCGCCGTGCCCGCCAGCTTGGCCTCAATGCGGCCGGCCTGAAACCAGTGGCGGCGGGTACCGACGCCGCGGGCAGGAACGACGACGTTGAAAACATCCGCGCCGCCAGCAGCGTCACGCTACCGTTGGAGGTAATCAACCCTTACCGCTTCGCGCCGGCCATCGCCCCGCACCTGGCTGCTGCCGAAGCCGGCGTCGCTATCGATTTTTCCCGCATCGCCGCCGCCTGCGCCGAGGCCCGGCAGCAAACCGACCTGCTGATCGTCGAAGGCGTCGGCGGATTTCGTGTGCCTTTGGGCGTCGACCGTGACAGCGCTGACCTCGCGGTCGCCCTCGGCCTGCCGGTGATTCTGGTCGTCGGCCTGCGTCTTGGCTGCATCAATCACGCCCTGCTCACCGCTGAAGCCATCGCCGCGCGCGGTCTGAGGCTGGCCGGCTGGGTCGCGAACCGGATCGACCCCGACATGGTCCGCGTCGAGGACAACATCGCCGCCCTGCGCCAACGCATCGTCGCGCCGCTGCTCGGCAGCGTGCCGCGCATTGCCGGCAGCAATCCGGTCGCCGCCGCATCGTTCCTTGAACTGTCGTCCGTCATCTGACGACCGCCGCCCGCAAAACCCGCAACAGTTATAATCCAGCGCCATGAAACTACTCTTCGATCTTTTCCCGGTCATCCTGTTTTTCGCGACCTTCAAGTATTACGGCAACAATCCGGAAGGCGCTGCGGCGCTGGTCGGCAGTCTGCTCGGCAGTGCCGTGCTCGACGTCAAGCAGGCGCCGATCCTGCTCGCCACCGTCGTCGTCATTGTCGCCACCATGGCGCAGATCGCCTGGGTGCATTTCCGCCATGGCAAAGTCGACAAGATGCTGTGGGTCAGCCTCGTGCTGGTGTCGGTCTTCGGCGGCATGACCCTGATTTTCCAGGACGAAACCTTCATCAAGTGGAAGCCGACCATCCTCTACTGGGTGTTCGCCGGCAGCATGGCCTTCGCCGCGCTGGTGCTGAAGAAAAACCCGATCAAGCTCATGCTTGGCGAGCAACTGACCCTGCCCGAACCGGTCTGGGGCAGGCTCAACCTGGCGTGGATTGGCTTTTTCCTGTTCATGGGCGTGCTCAACCTGATCGTCGCCTTCAATTTCTCGACCGATATCTGGGTCGATTTCAAACTCTTCGGCGGCATGGGGCTGCTGCTCTTGTTCGTACTCGGGCAGGGCCTGATGCTGTCGAAATACGTCGAGGAGAAGTAACAGATGCTTTACGTCATTATCGGTGAAGACCAGCCCGGCACGCTCGACCAGCGCCTTGCCGCCCGCCCCGCCCACCTCGAACGCCTGCTGGCGCTTCAGGCAGAAGGCCGCCTGATCATCGCCGGCCCCTGCCCGGCAATCGACTCGCCGGATCCCGGTCCGGCTGGCTTCTCGGGCAGCGTCATCGTCGCCGAATTCGCCTCGCTGGATGCCGCCCAGGCCTGGGCCGACGCCGACCCTTATGTCGCCGCCAAGGTTTACGCCAAAGTCGCGGTCAAGCCGTTCAAGAAAGTGCTACCGGCATGAGCAGCGAAACGGCTGAATTGCTGCGCCAGCGCATGGCGGTGCTGGAACCGTCATCCGTCGTCATCGAGGACGAGTCGCATCGCCACGCTGGTCATGCCGGCGCCAAGGAGGGCGGCCATTACAAAATCACCATAGTCGCCGCCGCCTTTGCCGGCCAGAATACGGTCAAGCGCCACCAGGCCGTTTATGCGGCAGCCGGCGACTTGATGCGTGGCCGGATTCACGCACTTGGCATCCGTGCATTTTCACCCGACGAAGTATAATCTTCCGGTTTTTACTCACACCCACCCACACCCCAAGGAAAATCGAATGATCAAAGCCTCCTCTCTCGCCGCCATGCTCGTGGCTGGCCTCATCGCCGCAGCCCCGGCCGGCGCCGCTGACAAGGGCGGCGCTGTCGCCACTGTCAACGGCCAGGCCATTCCACAAAATACCTTCAATGCCTTCATCGCCCAGCAGAAGGCTCAGGGCACGCCGGACTCGCCGGAACTGCAGGCCGCCGTCAAGGAAGAGTTGATCCGCCGCGAAATTCTCGTCCAGGAAGCCAAGAAGAAAGGTCTCGACAAGAACCCCAACGTTCAGGGCCAGGTCGAACTCGCCCGCCAGGCTGTGCTGATCCAGGCCTTCCTGTCGGACTATGTGCGCGCCCACCCAATCAGCGATGATCAGCTCAAGAAGGAATATGACGCGATCAAGGGCAACCTCGGCAGCACCGAATTCAAGGCCAAGCACATCCTGGTCGCCACCGAGGAAGAAGCCAAGGCGATCATCGCTAAGCTGGAAAAGGGCGAGTCGTTCGCCGAACTGGCCAAGCAGTCCAAGGATCCGGGTTCGCGCGAAAAAGGCGGCGAACTTGGCTGGAATCCATCGAACGTCTATGCCAAACCGTTCGCTGACGCACTCACCAAGTTGAAGAAGGGTGACATGACCAAGACGCCGGTCAAGACCGATTTCGGCTACCACGTCATTGTGCTGGAAGACACGCGCCCGCTGAATCCGCCGCCGTTCGAGCAGATCAAGCCGCAACTCCAGCAGCGCGCCCAGCAGCAGCAGATCGAGCAACTGGTCAAGTCGCTACGCGAGAGCGCCAAGGTCAACTAAGCAATAGCGCCGATCACGCACAACGCCCGCCACTCATCTGGCGGGCGTTTTCATTTCCCGGGCGTTGCCCTACTCGACCCTGAACGGCAGAAACTCGGAGTTGATACGGTCATAAGTGCCATTGCGCTTTATTTTCTCGAGCGCCCGGTTGACCTGCTCCCGGAGTTCGGGGTGGCGCGGATTGATTGCGAAACGGGCATAGCCACCCAGTTCCGGTACCTCCAATACGCTTGACTCGAGGCCCAGCGTGGCGAACTGCTCGTTCTGGCGCAGGAGGATGCAGGTCATCAGCGGAACAAGTGCAGCCTGCGCGATGCCTGCCGACAACTGTTCGAGCATCTGGTTGTAATCCAGAGCGGTGATGGTCTCCCAGTGCCGTGTACGCGAATAACTCTCCTGTGCCGACCCCTTGAAGGTCGAAACACGTATCCCCGCCCGCCCCGGCTTAACGCCTGGTCGCGCAAACCACATCGTCAATGAACGATAGACCGGATTGGTGAACAGCACCTTCTTGCTGCGCTCAGGCGTCTTGAGCAGGCCGGTCGCTACAATGTCGAAATGATCGGTCGCCAGTTCATCGATCAGATAATCGAGTTTGGCGGCGTGAAACTGGCAGTCCGCCTTCATTTCGGCGCATAGTGCTCGCGCCAGGGACGGATAAAAACCGGTCAGCTTGCCCTCTGTGTCAAGGTAGGAAGCTGGCGGGGTATCATCGAGCAAGGCGACCCTGAGCACCGGCCCTGCCGCATTTGCCGAGATCGCCGTAGAGCACAGCAACAGGCCCAGACACAACGCAAAAATCTTGTTGATGGATACCATGCATTATTCTTCCTTGATATTTTTTCGAGTATAGGTCAGGCCACGCGCCAATTTGGTGCACAAACTCAAATTTTCCAGTGTGCGGCACGCTGAAAACTTGATTCAGGTTCACGCCAGCACCTCCTTGCCCGCACAAAATTCACGTCCAATGCGCTTATTCCGTCCTGCGTTCTGCCTCGCCGCCATCATTTTCAGCCACAGCCTGCCGGCGCTCGCCGCGCTGCCCCTGCAACCGTGGCTCGACACGGCACTGCCCGGCGCCCGAATACTTCTCCCGCCGGGCACCTATCAGGGCCCGGCCGTCATCACCAAGCCGATCACGCTGGAAGGCAACGGCAAGGTCATCATCGATGCCGGCGGCAAGGGCACTGTCCTCACCGTCAAGGCCGACCATGTGACGCTGCGCGGACTGACCCTGCGTGGCAGTGGCGAATCGCACGACAAGATCGATGGCGCCGTGATGGCCGAAGGCAGCCACCTGCTGATCGAGAATAACGTCATCGAGGATGTGCTGTTCGGCATCACGCTGCACAAGGTGAACGACAGCGTCATCCGCGCCAACCGCATCCGCTCGCGCCCGCTCGACTCGGCCGACCGCGGCGACGGCATACGCCTCTGGTACAGCACCGGCAATCGCATCGAAGACAACGATATTGCGCAAATTCGCGATATCACGGTGACCAATTCGCCGTACAACCGGTTTACCGGGAATACGATCAAGGACAGCCGGCGCGCCTTCAATTTCCTTTTTGCCAACCGCAGCCTGGTCGACCGCAACATTCTTGAGCGAAATTCAACCGGCATCATTGCCCTCAATTCCGACGGCCTGGTCATCCGCAACAACCGAGTCATGCACGCCATGGATGCTTCCGGGGCCGGCATCGCGCTCAAGGAAACCTCGGCCGCGCTGGTCTTCAACAATGAAATCGTCCATTGCGCCCACGGCATCATGGCCGACTCGCCAATGGACCCGTTCAACCGCATCGTCTTCATCGACAACCTGATCGCCCACAACATCACCGGCGTCTATTTCTATGGTGCCAAGGGCGGTCATATCGCCTTAGGGAACACCTTCCGCGGCAACCTGTGGCCGGTCACCATCATTGGCGACGGCGACCCGATGAATGATGTCTGGCGGGGTAATTACTGGGACGAATACGAGGGTTTCGACCTCAACAAGGACGGCTTCGGCGACCGCCCGCATGAAGTACTGGCCTACGCCGACCGCATCTGGATCGAGACGCCCGAAGCCAAGTTCTTCCGCAATTCGCCGGTCCTCGAACTGCTCGATTTTCTCGAGCGCCTGGCGCCCTTTTCTGCACCTTCGCTGATCCTGCGCGACACGGCGCCGCGCATGAGTCCCACCCGCAGCGTCAAGCCCTTGCCACGCAGCGACTGAAAATCCGCCGCCATGGCGTACACTGCGGGTCTCACCTTCAGGCAGGACGCCCGATGCACAACGAACACTTCATTCCGGGCAAGGATGCCTCGCTCGAATACGCCATCGCTTCCATGCAGACCAAGCTGGCGGCGCTCGGTTTCGACATCGAGGAATGCTCCTGGCTCAACCCGGTCGATAATGTCTGGTCGGTCCATGTGCGCAATCGCGAATGCCCGCTGATGTTCACCAACGGCAAGGGCGCGACGAAACTGGCGGCGCAGGCCAGCGCACTCGGCGAATATTTCGAGCGCCTGTCGTGCAATTATTTCTGGAATCACTACTATCTCGGCGACGCCATCGCCAACCGCAGCTACGCGCATTACCCGCGCGAGCGCTGGTTCGCCATTGAAGGTACCGACTGGCCAGCTGAACTGCTGACGCCGCACCTGCAGGCCTTCTATAACCCGGAAGGCAGCATCCCGGCCGAAGCACTGATCGACATGAACACCGGCCACTACGAGCGTGGCATCTGCGCCATCCCGTACCTGCGCCAGCGCGACGGCGCCGAGGTCTATTTCCCGGTCAACATCATCAGCAACCTGTACGTCAGCAACGGCATGTCGGCCGGCAACACGGAGGCCGAAGCGCGCGCCCAGGCGCTGTCGGAAATTCTCGAACGCCACGTCAAATTCAAGGTCATCGCCGAAGGCCTTTGCCTGCCGGATGTGCCTGAAGAGGTCATCGCCCGTTACCCGACAATCGCCGCCGGCATTGCCGGGTTACGCGCTGCCGGCTTCGGGATTCTGGTCAAGGATGCTTCGTTGGGCGGCCACTACCCGGTGCTGTGCGTAACCATGCTCAACCCGCGCGACCAGGGTGTCTTTGCCAGCTTCGGCGCGCATCCGCGATTTGAAATCGCGCTTGAGCGTGCCCTGACCGAACTGCTGCAGGGCCGGGCGCTTGAAGCACTCGACGGCTTTCCACCGCCCGGTTTCGATCTCGACGAAGTGGCCAGCGCGCCGAACATCGAAATCCATTTCGTCGATTCCAGCGGCATCGTCCATTGGAATTTCTTCAGCGAAACACCGGATTTCGAGTTTGCCGACTGGAATTTCAACGACCTTGAAAGCGGCAGCACTACCGATGACTACGCCTGGCTTGCCGGGCGTATCCACGCCGACGGTCACGACATCTACATCGCCGATTTCGACCATCTCGGCGTCTACGCCTGCCGCATCCTGGTGCCCGGCATGTCGGAGATCTACCCGATTGACGATCTGGAGTGGGAGAACAACAGCAACGGCGCCGCCGTCCGCCCGGCCATCCTGAATCTCGCCGAACTCGACGACGATCAGTGCGGCCAGCTGCTCGACACACTGAACGAGCTGAACCTTGCCGACGAAAGGCCGGTTGCCGCGCTGATCGGCCTCGCCCCGGACGCCTGCTCGCTATGGGCCGACCTGCGCCTCGGCGAACTCAAAACGATGCTGGCGCTTGCCGCCGGCGACCGTGACGCGATCCGCGAAGGCTGCGAATGGGTACGTCAGTTCGCCCAGCTCGACAGCGACCGCCGCCGCACCTACCGCTGCATCGAAACCCTGCTCCAAATGGACGACCCCGACAGCCACGAGGCCGCACTGGTCGCCCTCTACGGCGACACCACGCTCGACCAGGCGACCGACCTGATCGATGGCGAATTGCGCTTCTTCGGCCTGCCCTCGCCCGGCCTCGACCTCGCCGGCTGCACGACGCACCAATGCCTGCTCAGACAATACGTAAAGGTGCAAGCTGCGGCAAACGTTGCGGTCGACGCCTGAAAAAGGCAAAAAAACCTCACTTGACACGTATCTATATTTCCATAGACTTGGAAATATGGATACGTTAGTCGCCGCCGAAATTCTCGCCGCCCTTGGCCATGAGTCCCGTCTTGCCATCTTTCGCCTGTTGATCGAGGCCGGTCCCGACGGCATCAATGCGACCGCCATCGGCGAGAAGCTCGGCATTCCCAATGCCACGCTGTCTTTCCATCTCTCGCATCTCAGCCGGGTTGGCCTGATCAAGGGGGAGCGCGAGAGTCGTTTTATCCATTATTCTGCCGAGTACGCGACGATGGACGATCTGATCGCCTTCCTGACCCGGAACTGCTGCCAGGGCGGCCAATGCCTGCCGAAGACCCAAGCCGTCGCCACCATGGACAAACGGCGGGCCGAGGTGAACTCATGAATACAGCCACCATGCGAGCAACTCCCTGGGGCTGGCTTTCGCTGGCTCTCGTTGCCTGGGTAGCCGCCTACGCCAGCCTGTTGCCCTTTGCCGACTTCGTCATTGCCCTGTTCGGTCTGACGCGCGCAACGCATCTGGGCGAAGCGCTCCACTTTTTCGTCTACGACACACCCAAGGTGTTGCTCTTGCTGACCGGGGTGGTCTTCATCATGGGGGTGATCCATACCTTCGTCACTCCCGAGCGCACGCGCGCACTGCTGGCCGGACGGCGGCTCGGTATCGGCAACGTGATGGCGGCGAGCCTCGGCGTCGTCACGCCGTTCTGCTCGTGCTCGGCGGTGCCGCTGTTCATCGGCTTCCTTTCAGCCGGCGTGCCGCTAGGCGTGACTTTTTCCTTTCTGATCGCCGCACCGATGGTCAACGAAATTGCCCTGGCCTTGTTGTTCGGCTTATTCGGCTGGAAGGTGGCCGCACTGTATCTCGGCCTGGGTTTGAGCGTTGCCATCGTCGCCGGCCTCGTGATTGGCCGGATCGGCATGGAACCCCATCTTGAAGACTGGGTGCGACAGATGCAGTCGAGCCAGTCGGCGAACTACGAAGCCGGACAACTGACCTGGCCGGAGCGCATTGATGCCGGCGTTGCACACGTGAAGGAGATCGTCGGCCGCGTCTGGCGCTGGGTCCTGCTCGGCATCGCCGTCGGCGCGGGTATCCATGGCTACGTGCCGCAAGACCTGCTGGCATCGATCATGGGCAGGGATGCGCCTTGGTGGTCGCTGCCGGCGGCCGTGCTGCTCGGCGTACCAATGTACAGCAACGCGGCGGGCATCATCCCGGTGGTCGAAGCCCTGCTCGGCAAGGGCGCGGCGCTCGGTACCGTGCTGGCCTTCATGATGAGCGTCATCGCACTATCGTTGCCCGAGATGATTATCCTGCGCAAGGTACTGAAATTGCCGCTGATCGCCACCTTCGCCGGGGTCGTCGCTGCGGGCATCCTTGGTGTCGGCTTCATCTTCAACGCTGTCTTGTAAGTGAGGGAATTCCATGCCTGATACCGCCCTTCATCCTTCCATCGTTGCACTGGTCTCACTGGCGGCCAACATCGCCGCCAACCATCCCAAACAAGGCTTGTGCCAGCTCGAACGCCTGCGCGGTTATGGCATCAGCGAAGAACAGATCGCGCTGGCAATCGACATCGCCCGCCATATCCGCGACGAGGCCGGAGAAATGCTCGACCATGGCTTCGATGAAAAAGCGGCCATCGTGGCTGCAGCCAGTCCGGCCGCTGTCCCGCCAGGGCCGACATTGGAAGCACTGCCCAAGGCCGCCTGTTGCACCCCGACCGCCAAGGGCAACGCTTGTTGCTGACCAAGAAAGGAAACACAATGAAGAACGTCAAGATACTCGGAACCGGCTGCGCCAACTGCAAGAACACCTATGCGCTGGTCGAGGAGGTCGCCAGGGCGAAAGGTGCGGCGATCGAACTGGAAAAGATCGAGGATTTGCAGCAAATCATGCGCTATGGCGTGATGAGCACGCCGGGCGTGGTCATCGACGGCAAGGTCGTCCATGCCGGTGGTGTCCCGGCGCGCAGCAAGGTGGATGGCTGGTTCTGATGCGCCGTCTCGCTTTCCTGCTCTGGTTGCTGCTGCTGGCAAGTAACGCCCTTGCCAGTAACAAGCCGGATTTCCTGGTCGACTCCGATTGGCTTGCCGAACGGCTGGGCGACCCCAGGCTGGTCACACTCGAAGTCCGCTATCACCCCCACCGCCACCTGACTGTCGGGCACATCCCCGGCGCCATCCAGGTGCAGCGTTTCGCCGACCTCGGCGCCAACGACGAGATGCCGATCATGCGCTTCCCGTCGCGCGAAGCCTTTCAGGCCACGCTAAGGCGCTGGGGCATCAATGACGACTCGACCATTATTGTCTATGACGATTCGGCCACCGCACTGGCGTCTCGCGTCCTGTTCCTGCTCGACCTCTACGGCTTCGACATGAAACGCGTCAAGCTTCTCGACGGCGGCGTGGTCGGCTGGAGCGGATTCAACGAACTGACCAAGGCCGCAACCCCGGCCACGTCGCCGGGCAAGGTAACGCTAAAAGCACCGGCAGCGAACCGCATGATCGGCTGGACCGATGTGTATCGCCGCATCGTCGCCGAGCGCGACCCGAAGATCACGCTGATCGACGCTCGGCCCGCCGACATGTATGAAGGAGTGCGCATCCAGCACTCGGTACAGGGCGGCCACATTCCCGGCGCCATCAACATCGTCAGCCTTCAGGGCGTTGATGGCCAGTCGCAGCAGTGGAAGTCTCTGGATGAACTCGCTGCGCTCTATCAGCACGTTCCCAAGGATGGCATCGCCGTCGCCTATTGCCACGATGGTTTCCGCTCGACCCTGGCCTGGTTGCAACTGAAGGCGCTCGGGTATTCGGATGTGCGCATCTACAACGGCGGCTGGGCTGATTGGGACCGAACACTTACCTTGCCTGTCGTCAAGGGCGGCAAACCCTACGACACCGACTTTGAATTGTGACGAACGAATCATGAAAAAAACCATAAATGTGCTGGTTTTATGTACGGGCAACTCCGCCCGCTCAATCCTCGGCGAAATGCTGTTCAACCACTTGGGGATGGGTCGGATCAAGGCCTATTCCGCCGGCAGCAACCCCGGAGGCGTCGTCAATCCGGTCGCCATCGAAACCCTGCAAATGCACGGCATTCCCTGCGAGGGCGTGCGCAGCAAGTCGTGGGATGAATTCGGCAATCCGGATGCCCCGCAAATCGATTTCATCTTCACCGTATGCAGCAACGCCGCCAACGAGACTTGCCCGATCTGGCCCGGACACCCGACGACGGCACATTGGGCGATTCCCGATCCGGCACATGTCGAGCCGATGGAGGCTCGCCGGGCTGCTTTCGAGACGGCCTATCAGTCCTTGCACAAGCGGATATCGGCCTTTCTCTCACTGCCGCTGGAAACGATGGCTCGTGACGAGATCATTGCGGTCGCCCGTCGCATTCACGAGGAAAGCTGAGCTTGTCCGTCCAATGCGAAGTTAGCGCCAAGGTTGCTGCCGGCGCGCCCATGAGCCTCTTCGAGCGCTGGTTGACGGTCTGGGTGTTCCTCTGCATCGTCATCGGCATCGTGCTCGGCCAATGGCTACCGGCCCCGTTCCAGGCGCTCGGCCGCATGGAGGTGGCCCGGGTCAACATCCCGGTCGGCCTGCTAATCTGGATAATGATTATCCCGATGCTGGTCAAGGTGGATTTCGGCACAATGCACGAGGTTCGGCAGCACGTGAAGGGCATCGGCGTCACCTTGTTCGTGAACTGGCTGGTCAAGCCCTTTTCGATGGCTTTCCTCGGCTGGCTGTTCATCCGCAATCTCTTTGCCCCGCTACTTCCTGCCGACCAGCTCGACAGCTACATCGCCGGCCTGATCCTGCTTGCCGCCGCGCCGTGTACGGCGATGGTTTTTGTCTGGAGTCGCCTCTCCAATGGCGATCCGCTGTTCACGCTGTCACAGGTAGCCTTGAACGACACGATCATGGTGTTTGCCTTCGCGCCCATCGTCGGCCTGTTGCTCGGCATTTCGGCGATCACCGTGCCGTGGGATACGCTGCTCACATCCGTCGTGCTTTACATTGTCATTCCGCTCGCCCTGGCGCAGCTCTGGCGCAAGTTTCTATTGAAGAAAGGGCGGGCGCATTTCGACGCGGTGATGCATCTGATCGGCCCGTGGTCGATCGCGGCGCTGCTGGCGACGCTGGTGCTGCTGTTCGCCTTCCAGGGCCGTGCCATCATCGAACAACCGTTGATCATCGCCCTGCTGGCGGTGCCGATCCTGATCCAGGTGTTCTTCAATTCGGCGCTGGCCTACTGGCTCAACAAGATTGCCGGTGAGAAACACGAGATTGCCTGCCCATCAGCGCTGATCGGTGCCAGCAACTTTTTCGAACTAGCCGTCGCTGCCGCCATCAGCCTGTTTGGCTTCGAATCTGGAGCGGCGCTCGCCACCGTGGTCGGCGTGTTGATCGAAGTGCCGGTGATGCTGCTTGTGGTGAAGGTCGTCAATGCCAGCAAGGGGTGGTACGAGCGGCGTTAGGTGACCGCCAAGACCGGGCGGTTTCAAGGTTTCGATTAGCCGCCACTCACTCCAGCCGCAACACCACTGCCGCCAGCGGCGGTATCGTAATTTCCAGGTTGGCCGGACGATTCATCCATTCACCCTCGCAGGCGTCGATCGCTCCTGAATTGCCGAGGTTGCTGCCGCCGTAATAGGCCGAGTCACTGTTGATCATCTCGACATAGCGCCCGGCCGCCGGAACACCGAGGCGGTAGGCGGTATGCGGCACCGGCGTGAAGTTGACCGCGACGACGACGAAGCTGCCGTCACACCCCCAGCGCAGCCAGGACAGCACCGAATGCTCGCTGTCGTGACAGTCGATCCACTCGAAGCCAAGGCTGTCGAAGTCCTGTTCGTGCAGCGCCGGCGTATCGCGATAGAGGTGGTTCAGGTCGCGGGCAAGGCACAGCAAACTGGCGTGTGCTGGATCGGCGAGCAGGTTCCAGTCGACTTCGCGGGCTTCCGACCATTCGCGCATCTGGCCGAATTCGCCGCCCATGAACATCAGCTTCTTGCCAGGCGTGCAGGCCTGCCAGGCCAGCAGCAGGCGCAGGTTGGCGAAGCGCTGCCAGGCGTCACCCGGCATTTTGCCGAGCAGCGAGCGCTTGCCATGCACGACTTCGTCATGCGAGAAGGGCAGCACGTAATTTTCGCTGTAGGCATAGACTTGGCCGAAAGTCAGTTCGTCGTGGTGCCAGCGCCGGTAGATCGGATCGCGCTGGAAGTAGCGCAGGCTGTCGTTCATCCAGCCCATGTTCCACTTCATCGAGAACCCGAGGCCGCCGACGTAGGTTGGCCGCGACACCAGCGGCCAGGCCGTCGATTCCTCGGCGATGGTCAGCGCACCAGGAAATTCGGCATGGACCATCGTATTGAGATCCTTGAGAAAATCGACGGCATCGAGATTCTCCCGGCCACCGAACTTGTTGGGTAGCCACTCGCCCGCCTTGCGCGAGTAATCGAGGTAGAGCATCGAGGCGACGGCATCGACGCGCAGGCCATCGAAATGGAATTCGGCCAGCCACCAGTAGGCCGACGAGAACAGGAAACTGCGCACCTCGTGGCGGCCGTAATTGAAGATGTGGGTGCCCCAGTCGGCATGCAGGCCGAGGCGCGGGTCTTCGTGTTCGTAGAGCGCGGTGCCGTCGTAGCGGGCGAGCGCCCAGTCGTCCTGCGGGAAATGTCCGGGCACCCAGTCGAGGATGACGCCGAGCCCAGCCCGGTGGCAGGTGTCGATAAAATAACGCAAGTCGTCCGGCGAGCCGTAGCGCGCGGTCGGCGCGAAGTAGCCAGTGGTCTGGTAGCCCCAGGATTCGTCGAGCGGATGCTCGGTGACCGGCAGTAGTTCGAGGTGAGTGTAGCCCTGTTCGACTGCATAGGGCACCAGGCGTTCGGCCAGTTCCCGCCACAGATAGGGCTTGCCGTCAGGATGACGCATCCACGAACCGGGATGCAGTTCGTAGATATTGACCGGCGCGCGCTGCCAGTCCCATGTCGCACGCTTGGCCAGCCATTCGGCGTCGCTCCAGACATGCTGCGAAGGGGGTGTCACGTAGGCGGCGGAACCCGGGCGCAATTCGAAGCCGCGGCCATAAGGGTCGGACTTGATCAGCTTTTCGCCACTGTGGCGATTGATGATTTCAAAACGATAGAGGCTGCCAGGCAGCGCCGCCGCAACGGTACCTTCCCAAACGCCCGAGGCGCCGAGCGAATGCAGCGTATCGACGCCGCCGCGCCAGCCGTTGAAATCGCCGACCACCGAAACCTGGCCGGCATTGGGTGCCCAGACGCGAAACAGAGTCCCTCCCTCGGAAGGATGGGCGCCGAGCAGGCGGTAGGTCTGAAAATTCCGGCCTTCGTTGAACAGATAAAGCGCGTCTGATGAGTGCATTTTTTTCCCCTAGCGTATTATCATAAGCTTAAACTGCGATCAGGGAGATCAGTTATGTCGAACAATACACCATGCCCCAAGCAGGAATTCTGCGAGATGCGTGACCAGACTGACATGCGCTACATCAGCCATCTGACCCGCAATACCTTCGCGATCATCCTCGCCGGCGGGCGCGGCAGCCGTCTCAAGCAGTTGACCGACTTTCGCTCGAAGCCCGCTGTGCCGTTTGCCGGCAAGTTCCGCATTCTCGATTTCGCGCTCTCCAACTGCGTCAATTCGGGCATTCGCAAGATCGGCGTCGCTACGCAGTACAAGGCGCACAGCCTGATCCGCCACATCCAGCGTGGCTGGAGCTTTCTCGACGGGCGTTTCGAGGAGTTCATCCAGTTGCTGCCGGCGCAGCAGCAGATCGACGAAACACAGTGGTACCAGGGAACCGCCGATGCGGTCTTCCAGAACATGCACTTTCTCAAGCGCTACAACCCGGAACACATCCTGATCATCGCCGGCGACCACATCTACAAGATGGACTACGGTCGCATGCTGGCCTTCCATGCCTCGCATCAGGCTGACATGTCGGTCGCCTGTCTCGATGTGCCGATCGACGAAGCGCGCGATTTTGGCGTCATGGGCGTCGATGATAGGGGACGTGTCGTCGATTTCGTCGAGAAGCCTGAGGATCCACCGACCATTCCCGGTCAGCCCGACCGTTCGCTGGCCTCGATGGGCATCTACATCTTCAACGCCAAGTTCCTCTTCGAACAGCTCGAGCGCGACGCCATGACCAAGGGGTCGAGCCGCGATTTCGGCAAGGACATCATTCCCTACATCGTGCCGCGCTACCGTGTATTCGCCCACCGCTTCGCCGACTCCTGCGTCGGCAGCGATGACAGCCACAAACCCTACTGGCGCGACGTCGGCACCATCGATGCCTACTGGGAAGCGAACATGGAGATGACCAAGGTCACGCCGGAGCTCAACCTTTACGACAAGTACTGGCCGATCTGGACCTATCAGGAACAACTGCCGCCGGCCAAGTTCGTATTTGACGACGGCGACCGGCGCGGGACCGCCATCGACTCGCTGATCTCCGGCGGCTGCATCATTTCCGGCGCCACGGTCAGGCGTTCTCTGCTCTTTTCCAGCGTCGGCGTCCACAGTTGGGCCAGCGTCGAGGATTCGGTGATCCTGCCTGGCGTCATCGTCGGCCGCCGTGCCGTGATCAAGCGCTGCATCATCGACAAGTACTGCCGAATCCCCGAAGGCATGGTCATCGGCGTCGACAAAGAAGAGGATCGCAAGCGCTTCTTCGTCAGCCCCAAGGGAATCACCCTGGTCACCGCGGAAATGCTCGGCCAGGGCGCTGCTGCAGGAAACTGATGGCCGATCTCGCCTTCCTCTGGCACATGCATCAGCCGGACTACCGGCACCCGGAGACCGGGCAATTCATCCTGCCCTGGGTTCTGTTGCACGCGATCAAGGATTACTCCGACATGGCGGCGCACCTGGAGCGCCATCCGGGCATCCGGTGCACGGTCAATT